>NZ_CABSJB010000055.1:0-13138 GCF_902477955.1 uncultured Turicimonas sp.
TCCAAAGTCATTACCTAGGTAGTTTGACCTTGATCAAACTTTCTTCAGATTTTTTAATGTCTAAGTAAAAACCATGGTTTGACAGAAAAAGGAAAGCGGTTAAATTGGACTCATACGAATCCCAAGCTTAAAAATGAGAAGAAGACAACTGATCGGAACCGCCGCTCTGACGGCTCTAAGCCCGCTCTGCTGGGCTTCATCTCCTATGGATCATTTTCAGCTCATCATCGTGGGGGCCGGTGCAGCCGGGCTCACTTGCGCCTGTACTGCTGCAGAAAACGGCGTCAAAAATATCCTTGTTCTAGAGAAAAATCCGGTTATCGGAGGTTCTTCTCTTATCGCAAGAGGAACCTGGTTTGCCACCGGCACGGCTTCTCAAACCAGTCGAGGGGTTCAAGACTCCGACCATGATGCGGTCCTCTACCTAAAATCCGAAGGCTTGGGCAAAAACGATGAAAGTCTGCTCGAAGCCATGCTTCCTGCCGGCAGGGAACAAATGGCTTGGTTTGAACACAACGGCATCCGTCCCGCCGCGTTTTTTGCAGAAAAGGGTGTGCGAAGAATTCATAAATTCGATATGCCTGAAGTCATCTTTTTTCTGCGTAAAAAAGCCTTGTCTCTCGGCGTCAAAATTTGGACCGGATGTCCCGTTAAAGACCTTATCCAAGATGAGGTTACAGGCAGAATAAAAGGAGTTGTCTTTACTAGAGCGGGAGCCGACAGAAAAGCCTTTGCCTCTCTGGGCGTTGTTTTGTGTTCCGGAGGATTTTCAAGAAACAAGTCCCTCTTGGGTTCGGTGCAAGAAGGTTTGCAGAATGTAGCAACCATCGCGCCTCCCGGCTTGACAGGGGACGGATTAAAAATGGGGATTAGGGTTGGAGCGGCTACCGCTGATCTCGAACACATTAAAGCCTCTTATGCCTTCACTGACAATCCTTCCTCCTATCAAGACATGACTTTCGCGTATTACTACGGTCCGGTTATTGTCAATGATGACTGCGCTCGCTTTGTCAGCGAATCTGCCCCCTACAAGGAAATCGCACGGAAAGTCATTCAGCAGCATGAAGCAAAGAGTTATCTGGTTTTTGATGATGAAATCCGTAAAACGGTTTCCAGGCTAGCTAACGCCTCAGGTCCTCTAAAAGAGTTTTGGGGTACGGGCAAAATCGGCAATTTACCCGTCTTCTCCGGGAAGACCGTCGAGGAGGTAGCTCAGAACGCTCACATCGATCCGGTAGGACTCAAAGACACGGTCGACATGTATAACGAGGCTATCACCAAACTCGGAAAAGATCCTGACTTTTACCGGAAGGACCTTACAGGGAAGGCAAGACTGGCCCCAATTGTCAAGCCGCCTTTCTATGTGATCCCGGTTAAACCAGCTCTTCTCGGGACCTACGGGGGACTAAAAATCAACAAAGATGCTCAAGTCCTTAACAAATCCGGAAAACCAATCCCCGGTCTTTGGGCTGCGGGAGAAGTCACGGGAGGTGTGCATGGGGCAGCCGCAGCGATGGGCGTACCCTTGGCCTCAGCCTTCGGCTTCGGAAGAATTGCCGGCCTCTCGGCCGCTAAAGCTTTACGGGAGGAAAGGCAATGAAAAAACTTCTCCTCCTGGTCTTTTCGGTTGTATTCAGCGTTTATTCGATGACTGCGCTGTCGAATGTCAACTCAAGAGTCGTCCAGATCGGCATTTCCACCTCCGGAACCTTCAGTGACTATGAAGATTTTCTAATTAAAACCATTTCCGACTTGCAAGGTGCATTGACTTCCCGCTACTCGCTGCGGGTCATGTTTTTAAATGACGAAGAGCTCGCCAAAGAAATTAAAGAAAACCGGCTGGACTTAGTCATTGCTCCGAGCAGCTTTGCCCGAACCTATATTCTTCAGGGTGCACGTGATATCGCCTCTCTTGACCATGAGAACTCAACCAATACCAACCGTGCGGAATCGAGTGTCTTCCTAGTCGACGGAGAAAGAACGAAAGCCACTACCCTGCAGGAAATGCAAGGGAAGACGGTTGTGACGAGTAAAGAATTCGGACTTTCCGGGCTTGCGTCCTTATTAAGCACGATTGCCGAGCAGCTCAAAGTCAAGCCCGATAATTTTTTTAAGGACATCCTCTATGTACCGGCCAATATCAGCGATGTACTCCGTACGCTAAAAGAAGGAAAAGCAGACTTAGCTGTCGTCCCCGCTTGTTCTTTGGAACGCTACAGTCAACAGACGGCAGACAATACAGGTTGGCTCCGCATACTTCTTCCCAGACAGGACGAGTCCTTGTCCTGTATGCATTCTGCAGCGCCTTTCCCCGGCATCACTGTCATTTCGATGCCCAGCCTGTCTCCCTATGAATCGAAGACCATTACAACCGCTTTGCTCAGTATGGATGAGACGGACGGTATGACCTGGGGAGTAGCAACTGACTTCAGTGCAATCGACAGAATTCTTCAGAATCTTAGAAACGGACCTTGGCAAAAAGACTTTTCTCAAACCATTACCGAGTTCGCCAAAGCTTATTGGAAATGGTTTGCCGTTGCTGCGGCCTTCATCCTATTGTTGATTCTTCACAGCATCCGAAGCGAGTTTATTGTCCGTAAAAGAACTGAAGAACTATCAAAAGCCTTAGAACAGCAAAAGCTTCTTCATAAAGAAGCCAATCTGGCTAACCGACGTTATGAGAAACTTCAAAAAATTTCGGTTATCGGCCAGATGTCGAGTCTTTTTGCCCATGAACTCAGACAGCCTCTGAATGCGATTAACTGCTATGCCAACGGCTTACGCCGCTTCCTTAAAAATCCGGAAAAAGCGAAGGCTTTTATTGATAAAGGTATTGAAGGAATAGAAGCTGAAGCCGAACGAGCAAGCGCCATTGTCGAGCAAGTGAGAAACTACGCTAAGAACAAATCCTCCCGACAAAATCAGCAGGATTTAAAAGAAATTCTTCGGCGGTCCATTGCAGACTTTCAAACCACCAGCGTCGGAGACATGCCTGTCCATTTCATGGATCACGGAGGTGACCATGTTATTCGGGGCGAAGAATTCGAGTTGGAACTTATCTTCACCAATTTGCTTCGCAATGCGGCCCAAGCCCAGTCTCAGCTTAAGAGTGCGGTCGCGTGGATGGAAGTCTCCAACGTTGGACCTTATGTTCAGATTGAAATTTGGGACAAAGGTCCGGCATTATCAGAAGAAAAAATTAAAGAAATCTCTCTCATTGGCGATTCGACAAAAGCGGAAGGGATGGGTCTCGGCCTATCCATCATTCGTACGCTTGTCCAAGCTCACAGCGGAGAGATTCGATTCTCAAAGAGTGAACAAGGCGGCTTAAAGGTGACGATTCTCCTGCCGCTCATTACTTCAAAGAATAATCAACAGGAAGAACAAAATGCCCAAAACAATAATTAGAGTAGTAGAAGACGATCCTTCCGTTAGAAATGGTCTGGAATATTTGCTCATGTCCGAAGGATATGAGAGCGAGCTTTACGAAAGTGCCGAAGCTTTTTTAGCCGGTGACGCAGCCTCGGTACCGGGCTGCATCATTCTTGACATTCGCATGCCGGGCATGAGCGGACTTGAACTTCAGAATATTCTGATTGAACGCAAATATCCTCATCCGATTATCTTTCTATCCGGCCACGGAGACATTGATATTGCGGTGGGAGCCGTCAAGAAAGGAGCGTTGGACTTCCTTCAAAAACCGGTCAATGCCGACAAATTCTTAGAAATAGTGCAAGAGGCCCTCAAATTGGATCAGCTTAGGACCGGTAACCTCTACAATCCTCAAGATTTACTCTTGCTTGCCGAGAAACTTACCGATCGGGAAAAACAGATTATCGGCTTAATTTTCCAGGACATCTCCAATAAAAGCATTGCGGAACGGTTGAACCTCTCTCCCAGAACCGTAGAAAATCACAGGGCCGCAGCCTATCGAAAATTGGGCGTGAACTCAGCAGAGCAATTGAAGGATAAATTCTTCCTAATAAAGGAGGAATTAGAAGCTGCCGTAAACTCTTGAGTCAGAGAACAGCATCTTTTTCCTCCTTATTGAATGTTAAAGATTCTTCTTAAAGAAAGCGTCGAACCGCATCCAAGGAATCAAAGCGACTCGGTCATAAAGATCTGTGCGATTAGCTCCTTTTACAACATGGAGCTCTTTGGGTTCAGAAGCTCTCTCAAATGCGGTTTGTGAGTAGCATTTCGATGGAGCTTCCTCTCCGACAACGATGAGAATCGGCCTAGGAGAAATCGCCTCCAGATTTTCGAGAGGGTAAAAGTTCATGAACTTGGCATAACTGGCTGGCGTCGATCGACGATCGTTAGGCTCGTAAAATCCGCGTTTTGTTCGGTAGAAGTCATTGGATTCTTTGGCTTCAGGAAACACGGGATCATTTTGTCCTGGCCCGTAAACCGGATTTCCGCTATCTATCGTTTTCCATCTGACCTGGGCCGCTTTAGCCAAATCTTCTGCTCGTAGTTTCCCGTCTCTATTGCCCGCAATTCCAGTACGGAAATACTCACCCATATCGTACATACTGGAAGTTGCAACGGCTTTGATACGCGGATCAATTTTAGCTGCGGCTAAAGCAAAACCACCTCCGGCACAAATACCAAGCACACCGATTCTTTCTCGATCCACATAAGGCAGGCAACCGACGTAATCCACTCCGGCACTAAAGTTCTCTGCGTAAATATCGGGAAGGACGGTACCCCGCGGCTCTCCGGCACTCTCTCCCCAAAAAGATTGGTCAAAAGAGAGCGTCACGAAACCTAATTCAGCCAGCTTCTGAGCATACAAATTTGCTGCTTGTTGTCGAACAGCGGCGAAAGGATGACTGATTACAATCGCTGGGTAACCGGTACCGGCCGCTAAATTCTTTGGAACGTAAAGATTTCCAACAAGCTCCATGCCAATGCAGTTTTTGAATGTGACGCGCTTTGCGTCAACTGCAGAGCTTTCGTAAAAATTATCACCATCCTTTACGATCGGATCCGGAACTTGAACCGCCGCGGCAGATTCTTTCATAAATCCTCCAAATGGAAGCGCTAAAAATAAACTTGTGCCAATGAACTCTCTTCTCTTAAGCATCTCCGCTCTCCTTATTTCTCGCGTGAAAGAAGTGAACGAACACGATCAGCGGAAAATACATAGTCGTTAGCTGCTGCTCCTAAATGGCAGGACAAACAACGAGAAACAGGATCTTCATGTTCTGCAAACGGTGTTCTGTCTCCGTGAAAAGCTTGATATTCCCATTCGCCATTACGAAGAGAGATCGGATACTTAGCGCCCCAGCCCTTTTCTTTTCTCATCAAAATGTAGCGGGTAATATCATTAGATCCTGACTTTTCAATCAAGAGAATTTGAGTCCCATACGGGAATGCCTTATCCGATGGCGACATTTGCTGTAGTGCATCATTATTGATGTACATTTCCTCAGTTAATGAGCCTCGGCTGCCGTTTGTGTAATGGGTCCACCCTGAAAGAGTTTCCGGAAGCTCGATTCCGGCGGCCTGAATGCTAGACATTACTGCCGTCAACGCGACGCTGACAAATAATCTATTCATCATTTATCACCTCTTTGACTTAAAACCTGTTCCAAAACCTGTGAGGTTCTGCTCCCACTCTCTGCTCCCATATGCTGAGAAATCACGTTGGCAAAAGACTTCATTTGGGCAGGCGTCATTCCCATATTCAGAGCTCCGTTCAAATGGAATCTCAGTTGTCCTTCGGTTCCTTTCATCGCTGCCAAAGCTCCGACCGTTGCTAGTTCTCGGCTTTGATGATCCAAATTGTCCCGAATAAAAATATCGCAGAAGAGATGCTCTTTTAGATACGTATCAATCGTGGGAGCAAATACTTGATAACCGGACGGGGCTGGAATGGTTTTGCGGCCACCAATGCGCGCTCTCATCTGAGCCCCGAATTGATCCTTGTTCAAATTTTTCGGCAGAGGGCTTGCCTTCTTGCCTATCTCGTCTTTAATTCCTTCTTTTTGACGAACATTCATAACGTCCATAAAGGTGTTGATTCCATTCAAACTTCTTGGAAATCCTGTATATGCGTACAGCTGAGTAAGAATTTCTTTGATTTCGTTGACTGTCAATCCAGACTCCAACCCCTTAACCAAATCTTTTTTCAATGCTTCGAGATTTCCGCTAGCCGTATCCGCAGAGATCTCGATAATTGAGACCTGCCGAGGGCTTAAGTTTTCAGATGCAAATACTGTTGTCGAAAGAATCAAAGTGCTGCTAACAATTGTTGCTGCCTTCAAAAGCGTTAATCGCGTCATATCATTTCCTCCTTATTTATTGCTTGGGGTCATCGTGTAGTCTTTATCCGATACCTCTTCCATCCAAGTAACGTTTTTCCCGCCTTTCATGTTGGTGATCACCATGTGAACCATTGCTGTATCAGGTGCTGCCCCGTGCCAATGCTTTAGACCGGGAGGACACCAAACATTGTCTCCGGGACGAACAACGTGAACATTTCCGTTTTCATCACCAATAAGACCTTTGCCAAAAACAATCAGCATTCTTTGCCCGGCAGGATGGGTATGCCAGAAAGTACGAGCACCAGGTTCAAATGTGACGTAGGAGACACTGTACGGACTGTCCGCGTCAGGACGACTTATAGAGTCATGTCGAACCTTTCCGGTAAAAGTGGCGTGAGATCCAACATTGGATGCAGAAGATCCGGCTTGTGATATTTGATGAGCTAATTCAGTAGAACTACACAAACCCGGCAGAAAACAAGCCGCACAAATGAGAATAAGTTTTTTATCGATCATGTCTTTCTCCTTAATAAACAAAAAGGTGACTTCGATTTCCATAGTCACATCTTAAAAATTCCGCTTTTTGCGACTATCTAAAAAACATCAATCACTTGCTAAAAACTCTCAAAGTAAGGTTCCGAGACTTAAAATGTCTTAGGCGCATTAGAACTGGACTGCTATGAAAGAAAATTTAAAAAAGCAGCTGCTAGACCTCTGTCTTGGCTACACCTCCAGAGTTGGGGCAAATGAAACCGGTATTAATCGACTGCAAGTCATGCATCGAGTTCAGAAAGGAGAAAAACGGTCTTTTAACGAGGCGTACTTGGCATTGGTGCTTCAAGGCCGTAAAAAAACCTTATTAGGAAATCAAGAATATGTCTACGGCTCCGGAGACTGTGTGGTGACTTGTCTAGATTTGCCAAGTCAGACGATTATTGAAGAGGCCTCCCCAGAGAAACCGTTCATCTCTGCGGTGATAACGATTGATCGAAATTTGCTCAATAGCCTGTGCGCTCAATCCTTGGGCCGTAATCTTCCTGAGCAACCGGCGGTACCAAATGTCAGCGCCATGGCTGTCGCCCCATGTTCAGATGAAATGGCTGAAAATTTTCTTCGTCTCTTAGAGCTTGGTCGCAAAAGCAAGTTGGAAATTGCGCTTTTACAAGATACTCTGCTAAAAGAAATCCACACCCGACTACTCTTGAGCAAACAAGGAGCTTGGGTAAGAGCGGTATGTGCCTTAGAGAAAAGGTCCGGTCAAATCCAAAAAGCTGTCTCCATAATCAAAGAACGTTTTAAAGAAACGCTCGCCATCGAAGAACTTGCTTCTGAAGTCAACCTGTCGGAGGCCAGTTTCCATCGACATTTTAAGCAGCTAACCGGATACAGCCCTATCCAGTTTCAAAAATTCCTCAAACTTTACGAGGCCAGACGCTTGCTTCTTGTCGGTGGAAAATCAGTCTCTGCCGTGGCCTTCGAACTAGGTTACGCTAGTCCGTCCCAGTTTACTCACGACTATAAGTCATTCTTCAAAGCCACTCCTCTTCAAGATCTAAACTTTAACTCTCAATAATCGGACCACAGTCTTGAAGCTTTCATGACTTTTAGGCTGGCGATAAATGATCTGAAAGAAACCTCTGATACGCCTGTTATCTACAAGCTTTTGTAGGAATACAAGCGAAAAAATTTAAAAATCCTTCGAATCCTTGGGCATCAATATATCGAAGGATTTTTTTTACTCTTTAACTTCCAAACTCGGATTTGAGGTTCAAACACCTCCTAACCTCCAGGAAAACGAAAATCTAATCCGGCTCATCTACCAGGAAAGACAGAATTCATTTTGGAAAAAGCACAAAAAATTAAACCCGCTCGAGAACTAGCACTGAGCGGGTAGAGAATTGAAAACAGAATAGTTTTACAGTCTGTCTTCAGCGAGCCATCTTGCGGCTTCGACAGCAAAGTAAGTCAAAATGCCATCGGCACCTGCTCTCTTAAAGCACAAGAGAGATTCTAAAACAGTCTTCTTTTCATCAAGCCATCCGTTCTGGAAGGCGGCTTTCATCATGGCGTACTCACCGCTGACCTGATAGGCGAATGTCGGAGCCATGAACTCTTGTTTAACACGCCAAAGAACGTCCAAATACGGCAAACCTGGTTTAACCATCACCATGTCAGCACCCTCGGCCAAGTCAAGACCAACTTCCCACAAGGCTTCGTTGGAATTAGCAGGATCCTGCTGATATACGGCTTTATTGCTCTTACCTAAGTTAGAGCTGGAGCCGACGGCATCGCGGAACGGACCGTAGTAGCAAGAAGCATACTTGGCAGAATAAGCCATGATCTTGGTGTGGATCAGACCTCTGCTTTCGAGAGCATCACGAATAATGCCGATGCGGCCGTCCATCATATCGGATGGAGCAACGATGTCGGCGCCGGCTTCAGCATGAGTAAGCATTTGCTTAACCAACATCTCAATCGTTTCGTCATTGAGAATGTAGCCGGTTTCATCGATCAAGCCGTCTTGTCCATGGGTAGTGTATGGATCAAGAGCAACGTCTGTCATGATTCCAAGTTCAGGAAAATCTTTCTTGAGAGAGCGAACAACGCGAGGAATCAATCCGTTTGGATTTGCAGCTTCACTGCCGTCCGGGGTCTTGAGAGAGTCGTCAATAGATGGGAATAGAGCCATTACAGGAATTCCAAGTTTGACGCATTCTTCAGCTTTCTTAGTCAACAAATCCAAAGAAAGTCTTTCTACGCCGGGCATAGAAGGAACCTGAACTCTTCTGTTTTCCCCTTCGACAACGAATACCGGATAGATTAAATCATCGGGACTCAAACGATTTTCACGCATCAATCTGCGGGAGAAATCATCATGTCTCATTCTTCTCATTCTTACGGATGGGTATTTTCCTAAAGTTTGCATTTTCTTTAACGGTAAGAGTCAATGATTAACTTTTTAATGATAGTCAATTTTTTTGAAGAATTTATTAAGGCGGAATGGCTCTCTCTTCAGGGAAGTCGATTATTAAGAACATCTTCAAAATGAAGACTCAAGGCCGTCATCCGTGCTTTGAGAACGAATATATGTCTTAGTAAACCTCTTCTGTCCCATGGTTATCTTTCATTTGATTAACGGACAAAATTGCAATGGAGCAAATCATATAATGAAATTGAGAAGATTTAGACGTAAAAATGGAAGAACCTTTAATAAAAAAGTTACCGCTAGGAACTTCTTCATTCTTAGCCTTACGCGATGCTGCCCAAATATATGTTGATAAAACCGAATATATTTACCAGCTCGCCTCCGAAAGGGCTAAGTTTTTCCTAACCCGCCCTAGAAGATTTGGTAAGTCCTTACTCGTTTCAACCTTTGTGTCTTTATTTGAAAACGGTGTCCAAGATTTCAAAGGATTAGCCATTGAAAAGAAATGGAAAGATTACAAAAAATATACGGTTGTCAGACTTGATTTTTCGGAGACGAGGGACTTTGGAGAGACTGACGAGTTCTCCCTAAAACTCACATCATTGCTTGCTCGTAAATTCCGGCCTGCTGGTTTCTCATACCAGAAGGATAGTGTCTTTTCCGTAACCGAACAGTTGTCGAATTGGCTGCAAACACAACCGGTTAATCAACTTGTAATTTTGATTGACGAATATGACGCTCCGCTCACCGTATGCTTGGACAACGCCGATAAGTTTGAATATGTGCGCCGCAAGTTAACCGAGTTCTATGCGGTTCTTAAAACAAATGATAATGCTCTGAGATTCTTGTTTATTACCGGAATTACGAAATTCAATAAAACCTGCCTCTTCGCTGAACTCAATGACTTGTCGGATATTTCACTTTCACCTGAGTACGGATCCCTTCTCGGCTTTACATGTGAAGAAGTACAAAAATATTTTGGAGCTTTCCTTGAGAGTGCCTCTCAAGTTCTTCAAAAAGATAAAGCTCAGTTATTAGAAGAGTTAGTTGAACACTACGATGGTTTCTGTTTCGAGGAAACGGCCAAACAAAAAGTCTTTTCTCCATGGTCCCTATTAAAGTTCTTTTCTTCTCCTATCCGGGGACTCAAGGACTATTGGTTTGAAAGCGGAGGTAACCCAAGCGTACTTCTCAATTTATTACATACCAGTTCCTTTAGGAATCCTGAAGAATATGGAAAAGACCAAACTCTGCCGCTGAATGTCCTTAGAAACTCTACTGATCTCAACGCTTTGACCGATGTAGCACTGTTGACGCAAGCAGGGTATCTCACAATTAAGACCATAAAATACGGAACTACTGTTTTTGTCGGCTATCCAAACAAAGAAGTCAGAAGAGCGATGGCTCAACTTTACATGGAGCAACTGCTTGACGGGCGCGTAGCTGGACAAGTCGGCGCAGGTCCCATTGACCAGGTTTTGTCTGAAGACGGTCCCGAATCGTTATTCCACATTCTTAATCGACTTTTTCTTTCCATTGATTATCATCGGTTTCTAGTCAGGGATGAGTTCTCCGTCAGAGCTTTTGTTCAGATCTATTTTGTTGCCGCAGGCCTTGATCCAATCGTGAAACGTCGCAACTCTCATGGCCGAAGCAATTTGGAAGTTGGTGTGGCCAATATGCATTGGATCCTTGAGTTCAAAATCTCTCACAGAAATGAAGATGCCCAAATTAAACTTGATGAAGCAGTCCGCCAGATTGAAGAAAGGATGCACGGAGAGCAAGTTTCTAGTCTTGAAAAAATCCGCGTGGCTTTGGTCTATAGACTAGACAAAAGAGAATTTGTTCGTTGGGAGGAATGCTGAGGAACAAGAGTTTCTTCATTGCACTGGACCTGCCGTGCAGAGCTCATAACAATTGCAAGAGAAGGACGAAAGTGACACTCCTTTGACTTTATCCTTCGAAAAACTCCTTATTTGTCCTGCCAAGAAAAAGGTTCTTGGCTTCGAAACTACGTGTCCTCTTCTCGTCCGGACCTTGCTATGGAAAAAACCTTATAACTCCACATGGCCTTGAGTTGGCTTTGCTCCTCGGAACTGCCGAACCCACGACATACTTTCGAAGCTCTAGCCACGTCTTTTTATAAACAGGTAATCTCAGTCTTCGCACTACAAGTAACGTATTGCTTTTGACCTGTGATACTCTAGAATCAGAAGATATATTCTGAAAGAAATTAGCTTATTGCGACTTCTCTAAAAATAATAAAGCTGTCTGCAGAGGTTCTATTGAAGTTAACAGGTTGAAGAAGATGAGCGAATTTATTGTTTTTAATGAGAAAATTTTAGCCTGGGCTCTTAAGAGAGCCAGATACACTGCTGGAGATCTAGTCAAAGAATTTACTTTTATTCAGAGCTGGTTAGAAGGAAAACGAAAGCCGACAATCACACAAACTCAGAAGCTTTCCAATAAGCTGTCTGTACCTTTTGGTTATTTTTGCTTACCTTCTCCTCCAGAGGAAATACCATTACTTCCGGATTTCAGAACAAAAGGGAACCACCCGGTAAAAGAAATTAGTTTAGGCCTAAGAAAAACGATTGAGCACGCAAAAGAGTGCCAAGCCTTCCTCAGTGAACGTTTAGAAAATGCGGACGCAGAACCTTTTTTATATGAAGGAGCTCTCTCTCGAAATAACACTCCGAAAGAAGGAGCAAACATACTAAAGAAGCTCCTGGGAGAAAAGAAGCTTAGTAGCCAGGAAAATCGCTTTAGGAACCTTCTCCATACTATCGAGAATTTGGGGGTGTTAATCCAAAAAAGTAGCCATGTGCTTAACTCTATAAAACATAAGTTGGATAGCGAGGAATTCCGAGGATTCGCATTATGTGACAAGTACTGTCCTCTGATCTTTATCAATGAAAACGACTCGGCCAAGGCGCAGATTTTTACTTTGATCCATGAATTTTGTCATATCTTGCTTGGGGAGACGGGCATATCTGGAGGTGATGGTAGCGCTCGCGGTGTAGAACGACTTTGTGACCGTATCACTGTAGAGTATTTGGTCCCCGAAAAGGATTTTAGAAATTGCTGGGAGAGGGGAGATTCTCAAGAGACCTTAGAACTGCTAGATTCTCTGGCCGAAGAGTTTTGTGTGAGCAAATGGGTGATAATTCGTCGTGCTCATGAGTTGCATCTCATATCGGATGCTTTCTTCCATGAAGAATTAAATAAACTTCTTGCTTTCAGTAAACCAAAAGAAAAAGGAAAAGGAGGGCCCAGTTACACCGTGATTCTACAAGCTCGCCTAGGAAAGTTATTGATCGAGAATGCCATAAAAGCAGCCTATTCGGGAGAGATTCTTTTTTCTGAAGCAATGCGCTTAACTCTATACAGTGCAAATACGATTCAGAAAAAAGCCTTGGAGATGGGACTGTGATAGAACAAAAATATATTCTGGATGCCAACGTATTCATTACATCCAAAAATTCATACTACGATCCACAATTTCACCCAGGCTTTTGGAAGTTTTTGGATTTGGGAATAAATAACGGAACCTTTATTCTGCATCGGCGAGTCTATGAAGAATTAAGAAAAGGACGAGACGAACTCAGCCAACGAGTTGCGCTGTGGGAGCCAAAAGTAAAGAGTCCGTCACCAGAAGAGATGACAAAATACAAGGAAGTCTGCACTTATACTGTGAGTCAGCCGCAATGGGAAAGGAAAGTCGATGCTTTTTTGGATGGAGCAGATCCGTGGCTTGTAGCACACGCCAGTATCAGCGGTTCAACCATTGTCACTCTAAAAAAACTGATATAGACGCCAACTGTAAGTCTCCCAAGTTACCAGCCGTAGCCAGAAAATTTGGATGTAAATCCATTGGACTGTACTCCGTTTTTGAGAAGTTGAAAAAACTTGATCATCGCGAGAATCACAAGCTTTTCTT
>NZ_CABSJB010000056.1:0-11632 GCF_902477955.1 uncultured Turicimonas sp.
TTATTAATAGTTATTTTTATGAAGTTGCAATTAGGAGTAACTACTTATTTTTTAAGGATAAATTTAGTAATCTTGAAAATGTAAAAATTATAAAAATTAGTGTATTCTGTACGTACTGAAATTGTTGCGTCGCTCCTCAAACAAAACGCATCGGATTCTTTCTGGTTGGTCCCGGAAAAAATCCACAGTAAATATAAAAAGGCTGTCGAGTAGTTTGACAGCCTTTTTTCTCATTATTATGTTCCTCGGTTGTTGAACTAGATGCGGCAAGCATTCTCCTAAGCTAAAAAATATTTTATTTTTCCTTTTTTTGATCAGAATTTTTTTTTACGTTTTAAAAGAAATTTTCCAGCTTGGAAGTTAAGTCGTTAAGGTATGAAATTAATGTGAGAAAAAAATCGATTCAATTTAAAATGTCCCTAATTAAAAAATAAAAAACTGAAAAAAGAATAAATATTTCTATAAAGTATCTTTATTAGATATAAATAATAAAAATATATTTATCACAAAAGAAACTTATCTTTACCTCTCATGCTGCAGAAGTTGCGGAAATTGTGTTTCGATAGATTTTTTTTGATCAAAATACAATCTGAAAAATCACCGGCTCGAAATTGAAAAAAGATGTACCCATTTAGGGTTTGTTCCATTCAATCCAAAAACAAACTTTTTTCAATATCTTGTGTGGGGTAATTTTGCCGAGGTCGAAAAAGAAAAAATACTTGGAAGAATAATGAGTTAGTCTCTCTAAACGAGGGCTAAATGATTGAAGATTGGTTCGGCTTTGATATTTCTGGAAATTATTTAAACAACTATATATAGTGGTAACTCATACAGGGGGTATCTAACTGTTGTGTTAAAAGCCTCCTCAAAAGAACAAAAAAGAGATAAGATCTGTAGCCCGCAAATTCAAAAATGAGGTTTGCGTCAATACTAATTATTTGTTTTTTTTGGAGGTGTGTTTCATGAACTCTACAGAGGCTTTGCCTAAGTTCGTCATCAAACGTGACGGCAGTGTCAAAGATTTTGATATAACAAAAATCGCCAACGCTCTTGCTAAGGCAGGTAAAGCTACCGGTGAGTTCGATGATGCCACTGCTAATCGAATCACTCATATTGAAGTTGTTCGCCACCTCCAGAAGAACGAACTCACAACCCCGACCATCGAGCAAATTCAGGACGCGGTAGAAAACGCTCTTTTCGATACCGGCTATAGAAAAACTCTCAGGGCCTATATTGTTTACCGTGAACAAAGAGCAAAAATGAGAGATGCCCGCAAGAGCCTTGTGGACGTAGAAAGCTCAATGAATGAATATTTGCTTCAGCAGGATTGGCGCGTCAATGCTAATGCTAACCAAGGATATTCCCTAGGCGGTTTGATTCTGAACGTCTCAGGAAAAGTTGTTGCCAACTACTGGCTTAACTTTGTTTATCCTCCGGAAGTAGGCCGTGCGCACAGAGAAGCAGATATTCACATTCATGACTTGGATATGCTCTCAGGCTACTGCGCCGGCTGGTCTTTAAGAAGACTTCTCAATGAAGGTCTTAACGGCGTTCCGGGTAAAGTTGAGGCGGGTGCACCGAAGCATTTAAGCAGTGCTATCGGTCAAATCGTTAACTTTTTAGGCACGATGCAGAATGAATGGGCCGGCGCTCAGGCATTCAGCTCTTTTGATACATATCTTGCACCTTACATCCGTGTTGACAAACTCTCTTATAAAGAAGTCAGACAGTGCATCCAGGAACTTATTTATAACCTGAACGTTCCTAGCAGATGGGGTACTCAGACACCTTTTACAAATCTTACATTCGACTGGACATGTCCGGAAGATTTGAAGCAGCAGGTGCCTGTTATCGACGGAAAGGAAATGGACTTCACATATGGTGATCTCCAAGAAGAGATGGCCATGATTAACCGTGCCTATATCGAAGTCATGCTTGAAGGCGATGCTAAAGGCCGAGTCTTTACTTTCCCTATTCCGACTTACAACGTTACTCCGGATTTCGATTGGACGAGCGAAAACTCTAAGCTCTTGTTCAGCATGACGGCACGTTATGGGCTGCCGTATTTCCAAAATTTCATTAATTCGGAATTGAAGCCGAACATGATTCGCTCCATGTGCTGCCGCCTCCAGTTGGACTTGAGAGAACTCTTAAAACGCGGCAACGGCCTTTTCGGCTCTGCTGAACAAACCGGCTCTTTAGGCGTTGTCACCTTGAACTGTGCACGTCTCGGCTACGTTTTTGCTCAAGATGAAGAAGGTCTATTCAAGAGAATTGAAGAGCTTCTTGAAATCGCTAGAACCAGCTTAGAATTAAAGCGTAAGGTTATTCAGCGTCATATGGATCAAGGTTTGTTCCCATACACCAAACGTTATCTCGGTACTTTGAGAAACCATTTCTCCACAGTCGGTGTTAACGGTTTGAACGAAATGATCAGAAACTTTACACAGGACGAACATAACATTACAACTCCTGAAGGGCATGCCTTCGCTGCGAAAGTTCTCGACTTCATCCGTGAAAAACTTGTTATTTTTCAAGAAGAAACCGGTCATATGTACAACTTGGAAGCCACGCCTGCCGAAGGAACCACGTATAGATTCGCTAAAGAAGATAAGAAGCGCTTTCCGAAGATTCTTCAAGCCGGTACACCGGATCATCCTTATTACACCAACAGCTCTCAGCTCCCGGTTAACTTTACGGATGATCCTTTCGAAGCCCTTGAAATGCAAGAAGATCTTCAGAAGAAGTACACCGGGGGTACAGTTCTGCACTTGTACATGAACGAAGCTATTTCCAGCTCGGAAAGATGCAGCGATATCGTTAGAAGAGCATTGACGAAATTCCGCTTGCCCTACATCACCATTACACCGACATTCTCCGTCTGTCCGAAACACGGATATATCCCGGGCAACCACGAGTTCTGTCCTAAGTGTGATGCTGAATTGATTGCTAAGAAGAGATTGGAACAGTCTTCAGTAACAGATAATTTTTAACATTTATTTTTTAATTTCATAAGGAAGAGTTGCTATGAATACCACAGATAAAGACATCGTTTTGAAAGACGAAGAAAGAACAAAATGCGAAGTTTGGACACGCGTTATGGGTTATCACCGTCCTACTTCTTCTTTTAACATCGGAAAGCAAGGCGAATTCGCCGAAAGAAAGTACTTCACCGAAGAGAAATGCGGCTGCTCTAAGTAAGTCCATTTTATTTTGCATAGCTCCGCACTAACTCTGCGGAGTTTTTTTACGTTCATACGATCCAACGAGTAGGAAATTCCATGAAGGTGATTTCAATACAAGCTCCTCCGCCAGTGGAACATCGTCAGGCAAATCAACTAAGAATTGCCGGATTGACGAGGTTTACAACAATTGATTTTCCCGGATTTTTGTCGGCAGTCATATTTCTTAAAGGCTGCCCTTGGAAATGTCTTTATTGCCAAAACCCAGAGCTGCAGTCCAAAGACTTCTCTGAGAACGAAGAGCGTGTTTCTTGGGATTACCTAGAAAATTTTTTGAAGAAAAGGATAGGGCTGATTGACGGGGTTGTTTTCAGCGGAGGAGAGCCTTTGACCGATCCTGCGCTTTACGAGGCGATTCAATCAGCCAAGAAGCTCGGCTATAAAATCGGCCTTCATACTGCAGGAATGTATCCTCACCATTTGAGAGAGATTCTTCCTTTTCTTGACTGGGTTGGTCTGGATATCAAAGCACCTCTATGCGAACATGAACTATACGAAAGAGTTGTCGGCAAGAGGCTGCATATCGAAAAAGTGGAGGAGAGCTTGGATGATCTTCTCAAGAGCGGAATCCCGTTCGAAGTCCGAACGACAGCCCATCCTGATTATCTTTCAGAAGAGCAGCTGTTAGCCCTGGCAATGCAACTTAAGCAGAGAGGAGTACGGGAGTATGCTCTACAAATTTACAGAGAACCTCCTATGCATACTCAAGAGCATCCTTTACCAAGAGTTGGAAGCGACTATCCTTCTAACGAAGTATTGAAGCAATTAGAATCTACGTTCGATAAATTTACTCTGAGAAGACCATAACTATATGTCAATAATAAAAATATTATCTGCTTTTGCAGTTTCTGCCCTTTTGGCATCGACTGCGCAGGCTCTTTCTTTTGGTGAAATCGGCAATCTTTTTCAAAAATCCGAGACTGCTACGGCTGCCGATCAAAAAGATTTCGGCCATCCAGGATATGAGTACATTGAAGCCAGAGTCACTCGCGTTGCTGACGGAGATACTTTAACTGTCCGCGAGAAGGGTTCTAACAATAAAATCAAAATCAGACTTCTCGGAATTGATGCTCCGGAACTAAAAATGGACGGAGGAAACGAGAGCCAACGTCATCTGGAAAACCTTATCCGCAGCGGCAACAATCAAGTGAGAATCTACTACCTTTCCAAGAAGAAGTTTGATCGATACGGAAGAATAATAGGCAAGGTCGTTACAAACGATATTGATGTCAATAGACAAATGGTGCTCGATGGCCACGCTTGGTTTTACAGAAACTATCAGAAAGACGTAATGCCGAAAGATCGTGTCCTTTATCAGGAAGCTATGTATGAGGCACAGAGGGCTAAACGCGGATTATGGGCTCAGCCAAATCCTGAAGAACCTTGGGAGTGGAGGAAGACTCACCGCCGAAAAGATTAATCAGGTTTATTGAAGCGAGCCACCCAGGCTTTTGCAAGCCTCGGGTTTAGCTCGTGGTGGTTGGCTACTGTGGCCTGATGAAGTCTCCGAAATTATCATCTTGCTCGAAGCAAGTGGGAGAAATGATTAAAGAGACCTTGGATGGATTGCCGCTGATGGCAGGGGTGAAAACCGGTTCAGAAAACAGCCTATTTGGGCTGTTTTCGGCTATATGGTCGATGGACTCATGTTCAAATCCTTCCAGAAGCCAGTCTTTGTCGAATTCGTTATCAAAAAAAGGAAACTTATTGGGTTCTCGGTCGTCGTCCTCCAAAGAATCCATAACTCGGCTGCTGATATATTCCAATGTTGCAATAAGAGGCTCGACTTTATCGGGTCGGACCTTTTCTTCAATCATTGTTCTTACATCGGCCTTAAGTTTGTAAGGTACAAAAAACGAATTATCAAACTGAGTGACATCGTAATTAATTTTTTTACTGAACTTCTTCATACTTCTTTAAATTAGGACGGGAGAGAATTTTAGAACTGCAGAATCTCTTCCTGTTTTTATTGTAGTTAAGAATTCAAAAGGCTTGAGTCAACTTGAGTACTATATTCCGAGCTTAATTGAATGGGATAAGCATGCAAAAAAATACTATAGGCTGCGATATTTTCTGCGATGTTATTGACAATTTCGGAGACGCAGGGGTGTGCTGGAGATTGGCGCGAGATATCAGGAAAGAGAAGGGCTGGAATGTGCGCTTCTATATAAATAATCTTGAAACCTTATCGGCGATTGAACCAAGAGTCGACAGTGAAAAAGCAAGACAGCATGCTGCAGGAATTGAGCTCCTAAAATGGGAAGATGCGGAGCGAGAAAGTCCCTCGGATATCGTTATAGAGACATTCGGGTGCAGAATTCCTGACTCTTTTGAAAAAAGAATTGCCGAAAGAAATCCTTCTCCAATCTGGATCAATTTAGAATATTTGTCAGCGGAAGACTGGGTTGAGGGCTGTCACACTCTGCCTTCGCCTCATCCGCGGTATGGCACGAAAAAATACTTTTTCTTCCCGGGAGTTACCAATAAAACAGGGGGAATTATTTGCGAGACAAGACTCAACGAACACCGTCAGTTGTTTAAGAGTAAAAAAGAAGTCTTTCTAAAAACTATAGGAGCAAATCCGGAGAGTCCCTTTAATACTTTCGTGTTTTGTTATCCCTCAGCGCCCCTTAAAATTTTGGTTGAAGCCTTGGCTTCTGATCGAAGACCTATTCAGCTTTTGTTGGCGGCCGGTGGTGCCGGAAAAGAGATACAAGAACTGGCAAAGCCATTTCCTCACATTTTGTGTGTTCCTCTTCCTATGCTTCCTCAGACTGATTTTGATAAATTGCTCTGGGTTGCTGATTCTTTGATTATTCGAGGAGAAGATTCTTTTGCTCGTGCTCAATTAGCCGGTAAACCTTTTATTTGGAATATTTATCCTCAGACAGAGGATACGCACATTCATAAACTGACAGCTTTTGAAGATCGTTTAAAACCTTTTTACTCTCAAAAGAATTTCAAGCTTTTGAAAGAAATTAATCTCGCTTTTAATAAGGAAGAATCTTCTTTTATAGAGTTATGGCCTCAATGGCGCGATGCGACTTCCGAATTAACGGAGAGCGCGGCAGCTTGGGAAGAAAATTTACATTCTGTAGGTTCACTTACAGAGAATTTGTGCAAATTCATAGAAAGCAAGTTAAAATCATAAGATCTCTTATATCTGCGATTGGCAGTTAGAAAACATCAGGTATTTTTTTTATTATGAAAACAGCACAAGAACTTAGAGTTGGTAATGTTGTCATGGTTGACAACAATCCTATGGTTGTCCTTAAAAGCGAATACAGCAAAGGCGGACGCGGCGCTTCCACAGTTAAGCTCAAAATGAAGAACCTTCTGAGCAATGCCGGAACGGAAACTGTTTACAGAGCTGACGATCGTTTCGATGACATCATCCTCGACAAGAAGGAAGTTACATATTCCTACTACGGTGATCCTCACTATGTTTGGATGGACGATGAATACAACCAGATTGAAGTTGAAGCTGAAGTGATGGAAGACTGCCTTAAGTATTTGGAAGACGGCATGCAAGCTGAAGCCGTTTTCTACAATGGCCGTGCTATTTCTATCGAACTTCCTACAATTTTGGTTCGCGAAGTTGTTTACACAGAACCTGCAGTTAAGGGCGACACATCCGGTAAGGTTATGAAACCAGCCAAACTCTCTACAGGTCACATCGTTCAAGTTCCAGCTTTCGTCAACACAGGCGACAAGATTGAAATCGATACAAGAACTGATGAGTATCGCAGCAGAGTAATGTAATTAGGGATTACTCTTGAAAAAGGCGGCTTAGGCCGCTTTTTTCGTATCTTTTAAGAGCCGGGCGGGGATAAGCAAACTTTGCGTTGTTAGAATTTATTTTATTTTTCTAACTTGGAAGCATAAGAATGGATCCATACGCAGCAGGTTGGTTGTCGATTATTCCTCCCGTAGTCGCAATCGTTTTGGCCCTTATAACAAAAGAAGTTTTTTCTTCTCTAATGATCGGTATTCTTTCCGGAGCTTATATTTATTCCTTCGGAAGCGGAGCAGCCGATCCAATGGTCAAAGGCCTGGAAGTTACCTTTAAATTAATGGGGGATAAGGTTGACTTTCAAATTCTCTTATTCTGTACTTTATTAGGTGCACTGGTATATGTCTTGGGAATGTCCGGAGGCACTCGCAAATACGGTGAAATCGCAAGAGAAAAAATCAAAAGCAGAAAGTCCTCTATCTTAGCTACATTTGGTCTGAGCTTTCTTATCTTTATTGATGATTACTTTAACTGTTTAACGGTCGGTACCGTCATGAGACCTTTGACTGACTCTTATCGGGTCTCCAGAGAAAAACTGGCTTATATCATTGACTCAACCGCCGCTCCAATGTGTATCATCGCACCGATCTCTTCATGGGCAGCTGCTGTCGGAAGTAGTTTGAAATCCACGGGTCAGTTCGAAAGCGATTTTCAAGCTTTCGTCTCTTCCATTCCATTCAATTTCTATGCCATTTTCTGTCTCTTATTGGTTTTCTATTTAAGCCTCACCAACAGAGATTTCGGTCCGATGAGACTTGCTGAAGAAAGAGCTCTTTCTAAGGCATTGAAGGAAGTAGAGAACGAAATTACGGATAAACCTAAGCACCTTCCGAGCACGCGCGGGACTATCTGGGATATGTTAGTTCCATTAATTGCCCTAATCGTATTTGCCGTTTTAGCCTTCATGTATGACGGCGGCTATTGGGGAGATGATCCTGCTTATCATACTTTTGCGGCCTCCCTCGGCAACTGCTCAGCCTCTAAGGCTTTAGTTTGGGCATCTTTTGGTGCAATCGTTGTTGCGATGGCAATGTATATTCCGCGCGGCATCGTGAAGTTTGGTTCCTTTATGGAAGGCTGCATTGAAGGCATGAAACTCATGCTTCCGGCCAACATTATTTTGGTATTAGCCTGGACACTTTCGGGTGTTTGCCGCGACCTTCTTTTGACTCAGACCTTTGTTCAAGGTTTTGTCGCCGGAGGTACAGGTCTCGATTACTTCCTTCCCGTAGTTATTTTCATTATTGCAGGATTGCTGTCCTTCTCGACAGGAACAGCATGGGGTACATTCGGTATCTTGATTCCTATCGCAGTTCCGGTTGCTATCTCAGTCGATCCTAGCTTAACTGTGGTGTGTTTGTCCGCTACTTTGGCCGGCTCTGTTTTCGGCGACCACTGCTCACCGATTTCCGATACAACTATTTTGTCAAGTGCGGGCAGCGGATGTTCGCATATGTCTCACGTAACGACTCAGCTTCCTTACGCCTGGTTTGTGGCAGGCTGCTGCGTTGTCGGATACTTGGCCGCAGGTTTAAGTCATGGAAACTGGCTTATCAGTTTCGGTGCTACTTTTGTGGCTTTTGCAGGTTTCTTGGCTGTTATGTGGAATAGAAGCTTTGACGTTAAGAAATTTGAAAACATGCTTGCTGTCGAGGAAAAGATGGCAGCAGCTAGATAAAGGACATTTACCTCAACTCAAATTGAGCTAGGTATTTACGAAGGTAGTAGAAATACCTAAATACTTTTGCTAATATAGCACCTGAGAGATTTAATTCTCTCTTCTCCTTGGGATTGAGGTTGGTAAGTTTCAAGGACTTGGGCGAATCGCCCAATCAGAGTCCGCTTACCGTTAGTCGGGCACCAGTGCGAAATACCTGGTGCCTTTTTTTTGACTTGAGTCAAAGAACTCTTCCATAATTGCGGAATATTTTTTGAGCAGGCAATAAGTTGTGACGACCAATGCAACGAATGAGAAAGACACGGAGGCAAAACCTTTTGACGCTTCTGAGTTTTTAAAGACCCTTCCAAGACTTCCCGGCGTTTACAGATATTTTGACGCGCAAGGTAATCTTCTCTATGTAGGAAAAGCAAGAGATTTGAAAAGGAGGGTGTCAAGTTATTTTCAAAAGACGCTTGCTCCTCGAACCGAGATGATGGTTGGCTTAATTGCCAGGGCCGAAATTACTGTTGTCAACAGTGAAGCTGAGGCTCTTATTCTTGAGTCCAATTTAATTAAATCTCAATCTCCGAGATTCAATATTCTCTTCAGAGACGATAAGTCCTATCCGTACCTGAAATTCAGTGCAGGAGATTTTCCTCGCCTGTCTTATTTCCGAGGTGCCTTAGATAAAAAACAAACTTTTTTTGGTCCCTTTCCAAACGCTACGGCTGCGAAAGAAGCTTTAAGTGTGGTGCAGAAGGTTTTTCAGATCCGTGTCTGTGAGAATTCTGTCTTTAATAATCGTTCCCGACCCTGTCTTCTCCACCAGATAGGCAGATGCAGCGGATCATGCTGCAATTGCGTTAGCAAAGAAGAATATGCCGAGTCAGTTCGACTCTCAAAAGAGTTTTTAAGAGGAGAAAGTGCAGAGATTCAAAAGACTTTACAGCAGAAGATGGAAAGGTATGCTGAGAAGTTAGAGTTCGAAAAAGCGGCTGCAGTTCGTGACCAATTGGCAGCTATTTCAAATGTTACCCAGATGCAGACTATGACTGCAACTCCTGACTTTAACGTCGATATCATTGCTGCCGTAATTGAAGGAGGGCAAATCTGCGTTAATTTGGCAATGGTCCGAGGCGGTCAACATCTAGGAGATCGTTCGATTTTCCCTAAATTTTCTAAGGACACGGAGCTTCCGTCTGTGGATGAAGTCATTGAAGCCTTCGTAGCTCAGCATTACTTAGAAATGGATGTACCGCCGGTTGTTTTGGCTAATGTTGAAGAAAACGGCGATACAATTTCGGAACTGCTAAATGCACTTTCTCCGAGAACGGTTTATTTTGCTAGAAAGCCTCAAGGTATCCGAAAGAAGTGGCTGGATTTAGCTACGATGAATGCAAGGATTTCTTTGGGCAGAAAACTTAGCGAAGAATCTCATCAAGTAGGAAGAATGGAGGCTCTGACAGAGGCTTTAGGTCTACAGTTTGACAGAGAAGACTATTCCAACTTTACAGTGGAATGTTTCGACATCAGTCATTCTTCGGGTGAAGCTACTCAAGCATCCTGCGTTGTTTTTGCAAACAATAAAATGGATTCAAGCCAATACCGCCGATTCAATATTCACGATGTAACACCAGGCGATGATTATGCAGCCATGCGTCAAGTTTTAACGAGAAGATATTCGCGAGTGGCCCGTGGTGAAGCAAAACTTCCTACCATCGTTTTAGTTGACGGCGGAAGAGGGCAGGTTTCTATGGCTTGTGAAGTCTTTGATGAACTCGGACTCGATAAAAATGTCATCGTCGGCGTGGCGAAAGGTGAAGGAAGAAAAGTTGGGTTGGAAGAGTTAATTTTTGCTGATCCGGACAAACTTCCTCTGAAATTGGGAAAAGAGTCTGCAGCTTTGATGCTTATTGCGCAAATTCGAGACGAAGCACACAGATTTGCTATTACGGGAATGAGAGCAAAGCGTGCGAAAGCAAGAAATTATTCTAAAATTGAGGATTTAGAGGGAGTGGGTCCCAAACGCAGAAAAAAACTATTAGCGCATTTTGGGAGCTTGAAAGCTCTTTCCAATGCTTCAGAAGAGGATATTGCTAGTGTCGAGGGAATTTCTCATTCGATAGCAAAACAAATTTATTCGCAATTACATGGCTAAACAAATACAAAAATTATCTTTTAACTTGCCTATGTGGCTCACCTGGGCAAGGATTGCTTTTATTCCCTTGATTGTTGGGGTGTTTATGCTCCCAATTTCATGGGTGAGTATGGAGTGGCAAAACATTATCGGCTGCGCTCTTTTTATCATTGCAGCAATTACTGATGCGTTAGACGGCTACTTCGCAAGAAAGTTTGGAATGGGAACTAAGCTTGGAGCATTCTTAGATCCGGTTGCTGACAAGCTGATGGTCAGCGCGGCTCTTATCGTTTTAGTAGCAGCAGGAAGGGTCGACATGATTATTGCCTTAATTATTATCGGCAGAGAAATTACCGTTACAGCATTAAGAGAATGGATGGCGCAAGTCGGCATGTCCGGAAAAGTCAAAGTCAACTGGTATGGCAAAATTAAAGCAATTGCGCAAATGGTTGCAATCCCGATGCTGCTCTATTTTGAACCTCTCTGGGGCATCGATATGAGAATGTTAGGTACGATTCTTATCTATATAGCCGCACTGTTGACGCTTTATTCTATGTTTGTATACCTCAAAGCAGCAGCGCCATATTTTGATAGCAATCCTGGGAAATAAAATCTGTTTAAAATTAATTAAATTCTCAAAAATCCAAAATGTTGTGAAATTACAAAAATTTTTACATTTTATATAACTATTTGAAATTAAATGAGAAGCACTAGTTTTTAGTGCTTTTTTTTAATTTTTCTCTCGAGAGGTTTGACAAGCTCAAAAAAGGTATTTATAGTTCGCACCTCGTTGTTGATGA
>NZ_CABSJB010000057.1:0-11433 GCF_902477955.1 uncultured Turicimonas sp.
AACGGAACTTTCCTTTATATTTTACTGTCTAAGAAATAAATTCATGATTCAGACAGTCAAATATCTTGTGTATAAAACAGTGTGTTCAAGTTCTATCATAACTATTTGAAAAATAAAGAATAAATTTATCAACACAGAAAGATCAACTTATATATGAAAATTAAATCTTTAATCAATGGATTTATTTTAACTAGCTGAATATACGGGAAATAAATCAGTTATAAATAATCTGTAATTTATGTGTCTATCTGTTCTTTAATTTAAAATAAACTATTAAATCAAATAGATATATAATTTTTGATATTCACAACCGGATGTGGATATTTTTTTTGATGATGCATATAATGAATGTATTCGCCAATTACCTTATTTTTCTTTTTACTGTCCGAATAGTGATGAATGGTAATTTAGTAAGCTAAGCAAATATAATATTTATTTATTGTTTATTTAAAAAAGGTGAAAATTAAATTTAAAATATATTTCTATAATTTTAATTTAAATTAAACAGTTAGAAAGTAAAATTCTAAACACAAAATAATAATTAATATTAATCTATTAAAAGATGCCCCATATTTTAAAGCGTTATATAGACGTATTATATTTATTAAATTGAATATAATTAATATTAATAAAAATACAACTGATTAATCTCAAGCAAACATGAAAAAAATAAAAATAATTTATTACTTAAATAAATAAGTTAACAATACAGAATTAAACCATGCGTTAATTTATTTGATGAAAAAAGTGCCAGTTTAAAAAACATTAAATTTTCCAAAAAGAAACTTCTGGAAATTACTTTGTTTTGTAGGATGAAATTGTCGGTGAGATCCTGCTTTTACTTTTGTAAGAAAATAAAAATGAAAATTTTCTAAGCAGGTTTTGAAAATATCTTTAGATTGGGCAAGACGGTAAAAAAATAGGGTCTTATTAGCTCTCTCTTTCTAACAAGACCCTTTTAAGAATTAGTATCCTTTGTCCAGATACTTTTACAACCAATCAGGAGAATTGAAAGGATAAATATCCTTTCAAACGTTATTTTTGCCCTTTCCTCTTTTTCTATCAAGAACAACTTAAGCCTATAATAGTTAACAAAATTGTTAATTATGAGATTTTTGTTGATTGATGTTCAGAGTACTTTTATTAAAAAATAAAGAGTTAAGTTTATTCAGACGACTATCATCCGTTTCATATTGTTTTTCTTTTTGAATATTTTTTTACACTTAAGGCGTATTTTATGAATAGCGCTCATGACTTAGACACTTGGCGTTTATTTTTTCAGGTGGTCAACTTAGGCTCTGTCTCTAAGGCTGCTCAATCTCTTCATCAAGAAACCTCAGCTATCTCAAGAAAATTAAACAAATTAGAGAAAGATTTAGGTACAGAATTGTTCACAAAGGACGGCCGCAAACTTAAACTCACTTCTGCAGGTTTTGTCGCTTTTTCCAGAATGCGAAGAATTGTCCTGGATGCAGGCTGTCTAATCAACGACCTCTCCCAAGGCCAGGAGAACCTTGAACAACTTATCACTATTGCTGCACCAATAGGGATAAGTGAAAAGCTTCTGCCCATCTGTTTACTGGAGTACATGAAGATCGAGCCTTCTACAAGATTTTCCTGCCGCTCAATGAGTTATGTGGAACTTTTCAGTACTGAAACTTTCCAAGGTTATGACATCATTCTAAGTACGAGCCCTATTACGACAGCCACTAATACCACTATGCTGCTTGGCGGCATCAAGCATATTATGACTGCTTCCACAGAATTTCTTCGTGGTGAAAATGTCTCAATAAAAAGACCTGAGGATTTGAACAACTATCCCCTATTCTCCTTTTACTCTAGAAACAGAGAAAGAAATACTCATCTAAAAAAAGGCTCTGAAACTTATCACCTTAATCTGGATGCTTGCTGCCGCTTCAACCATCCGGGTGCCATTAAAACGGCAGTATTAGATAATTATGGCGTCGGTGTTTATTGCCCTTATTACTTCTATGCGTCAGAGATAAAGAACGGCCAAGTCCAACAGGTTTTGCCCGATTGGACCATGCCGCTTCAACAAGTATATTTAAATAAAAAACATACTCAAAGGGCTTATGTAAATGACTTTATTAACTGGTTCTTTCAAAGATTTATAAACTTTGAGGGAATTATTTCTCCGATGTCCAACGGCTTTTGGATGTCTGATTTTTCTGCTAATTTGGTGCATTTGTGAAAGAAATAGACAGTCTTGTTCTCCTCTCAGAAAAAACAAGCTTTCAGTCTTATCTAGAGGCAGAACTCAGTAAGAAATTTAAAGTCCATCACTTTGGAAAATCAGACATTTCTGTGGTTGGATTCAGTAATTTCATTAGCGTTTTGGCTTTGCTTCACCCTTGCTGCATCATCAATCTCCTTTCATCTTATGAAGGACTGAATGACAACAATTTTGGACCATACGTTCAAAGAGCTTTAATTGGAACGGAAGCTCTCTATTTGGAAGTTAGACCTTTAAATTACGAGTGTTTAACCGCCAAATTTCCTCAGAAGCCTTATTCCACCTTAGTTCGAACGCTTTTTATTGAGTTGGGATTAGTACATTCATTTAGAACAAAGAACTTAATCACGGATTTTTTAGAAAAAGTTAAAGACAGAAGAAAAATCACTCTTAAAGAAGAGTCGAACTTACCTCTAATTTCTGAAAGAATGGCTGCTAAATATTTAAGTCTTTTTCTCAATAAAGCTTTTCTAAAACAAGATTTAAACGGAACCTACCAGTTATGTGAGAATGGTTTTCCGCACTTATCGGAAGTAGTCGAAGAAGCCTTAAAAACAGCTTCGGTCATTGCTCCGGATAACTACAAGGCTAAGTTAGTTTTTAGTCCGGAAGAACCTTCTAAGGCGCCCTATTCGTTTGATAATACGCAATTTCAAATGGATTCCGAATTGATTCTCGGCGATTGGCGAGATGGTGTAATTGAGACCGCATCCGGATGGGTTTCAGAACATGTTAATTAGAAGTTAGTATTTTTTTAACTATTGAAAAAGGCGGAGAATTCTTCACTCTCCGCCTCTTCCTATTCACTCACTCAGGAATTAAGCTTTTTTGCCCATTACGTTTCGGCCTGCAACGTAGCCGGAAGTATGTGCGAAACCGCAAGCATTACCGCCGCAGTAGAAGGCTCCATGGACACCGGCAACTGTTTCACCGGCTGCATAGAAGTGGTTAACCGGCTTCAGATCCCAACCGAGAACCTGGAGATCTTCGTTAACTCGAACACCACCGCAAGAGAGGTTGTTCCAAGGTTCCATCTTGATCATGTACCAAGGACCTTGGCTCAGTTTCCACTGCTGATCTGTGCGTCCGAACTGTGTATCATTCTTGGTTTCAACAGCCTTATTCCATTGGTCAAGCTGTTTCTTCAAGCCTTCAAGATTGACGCCGGATTTCTTGCTGAGTTCTTCCAAAGTATCGCACTTCCAAAGGTTTTCGCCCTTAGCAAATTCGGAGTTGACTCTTTCAGCAGGCCAGCTTGGAAGACCGATAAGAGCACCGAGTTTAATCTTGCTTAATGTGCGATCCCATCCAGCCTGGTCTGTCAAGACATAGTGGCATCCTTCAGGTTGGAAAGCCAAATGCGGTGTAACGTGGCAGATACCTTCTTTTTCTGTAATGAAGCGCTGTCCGTTCTTGTTAACCAAGATTCCGCCGTTGTTGGTGATAAACCACCAGCGGCAGTATGGGCCGTTACGTCCGTTGATGACGATACCGCATGGGTAGGAAGCGATGTATTGCATATGAGAAAGAGGTACGCCAACGTCACGGACGGCGATTCTCATTGCTGTACCATCGTTCTTCGGACCGCCGATAGCTACACCCTTACCTGCTACGCTCGGGACCCAGGAGTCTAAGGATTCAGGAGTACCGGTAATACCGCCTGTTGCCATAATGACGCCCTTGTTTGCCTTAACGTTCTTAGCCTTGTCTCCTTCTCCAACCTGTACGCCGAGAACTGTATTAGTTTCCGGATCAAAGTAGAAGCGTGTGACTCCCATTCCGTGATTAATCTTGATACCGCGTTGGTCTAAAAGCTTAACCAAAACTTCGATGTAGTCACGGCCTTTGAAAGAGTCCTGTCTGTGGGCTCTCAGACGAGAATGACCTGCATACGGTTCCAGATGGTGTTTTGCCAGACCGTTGTCAGCCAAGAAGTCAAACGCTTTGCCGGAATTCTTTGCGAAACAGTAAACCGGTTCTTTTAAGCTCATGTAGTTGCCATAAGCCATAATGTCTTCGGCAAATTGCTGCCAAGAGTCTTTTTTGCCTTCCGGGTCAGCATTCTGGAGCTTGGAACCCCAAGCTGTGAACAAGCCGCCGCAAAGATTTGTAGCTGTATGGAATGGAGACTTACCTGCGTCATATACGGCGACTTTACCGCCGGCGTCATGAGCCTGGCAGGCGGCCATCATGCCTGCACCGCCGCAGCCTAATACGACTACGTCAACTTCGTCATCCCATTTTGCAGGGGCGGAAGAATTTGAAGAAGCGGCAAATGCCGGTGCTGCAACTGCTGAGGCTCCTGCTGCTGCAGCGGCGCCTAAGAAAGAACGACGGGAAATATTCTTTGACATGACTTATTCTCCTTTCATCTTGATATCGAAAGTGTGGCAATCATTGCATTCGAGGCGTGGTTTGCCTTTGACGCTGTGGCAGTTAGTGCAGTTTTGTTCGCCACGGTGAGAAGAATGAGGATTAGGATTCAATTTAGCTGTTTTTTGAGCAACTGCATCGTAAGACTGATGGCACATCAAGCAGTCTTTTGTCTGAGCATTTTCAGGAAGATTAGCATGCATCGGGGAGTTTTTCAGCTGAGCCTGTACTGAAAAACTGATGGTGGCTGCGCAAAGAGTAAGGGCAGCTATTTTAAGTAAGCGGGAAAATTGCATTTATTTTTCTCCTTGGTAGGGATTGAGGATTTAAGTTGTTTTAAATCCGTTAAGTGAAATTTAAGGCAAGTCCGAAGTTCGGCATACCTACCAAAGGACATCAGTAGTTCTACTTATTATTGCAAATCCCTAAATAATCTAATTTATTCAATTAGTTATATTAAATAAATCCATGCAATACATATTGAATTTTTGCCTAAGTGAATCTTTTATAAACCTTGAAGAAGAAATCCTAGATTTTCTTTCTGCTGACAAAATGAGAAATTTCGGAATTCAATAGATTTGAGAAGAAGCTTTTTCCATCCAATAAAAAAGCTCGGCGATTAACCGAGCCTTCAAGGATTAATTCTTACTATTTTCTTAAAGTCAGTTTGACACCGGCAAGAAGCGAGGAAGCCAAAACTGCTTTGATCATGTCCGGTGCGAAGAAAGGAAGCAACCCGACTGCAAAGGCTTTCTCGGAGCCGGTTAAAAGCATGAGCCACAAACCGCCGAAAATAACAATGAAGATGTTAGATAAGAACTGAGCGATTGTACTTTTGACAATATTCTCTCCTGTCCATCCTTTTTTCGCTAAAAGTCCGGTAATTAATGCACCGAAAGGAAATGCGATTAAATAGCCACCAGTTGGACCTACTAAGGCAGCAGGACCGGACAAAGGCGTAGCAAAAATCGGCAAACCGCCCAAACCAGCCAATACAAAAGCCAAAACGGTTAAAAAGCCCTTGCGTGCGCCGAGAACCGCGCCGATTAAACCAATCGCGCAAGTTTGCATTGTTAACGGAACAGGTCCAATCTGAACAGACATTTTGCTTGCAGCTACTAATGCAATAAAGGCTGCGGAACATGTCAAAATGGTTTTTAGTGAAGGGACAGTGACTCCCCATGTTTGAGTGTTAGCCATTCATTTCTCCTTAAATAGACGCAGAAAATAATAACGGCTTTTCATGGTCGTTTTTCTTCTTTGAATCCTCTTCTTTTCCTAGATACGTCCTGAACCAGAGGGACTTAAGAACAGATCAAGAAAGATATTTTGAAATGGCCCGAGATAATGAAAGTTAGGTGAGCGGCAAGCTACGTGAGCTTATTAATCAATATGTAACTGGATGTGACTTTGAATAAAACCTATTCCAGACACAGTTTCCTTCTTTGTTACAAAATGACCGTTTTTGAGGTCGTTACCGTGCAAAGAAATAACGATAATAGGACGAAAAAAGAGGAAGAAATAAATGAAAAATTTAACCTATTCAGGATTCCTTCGGTCGGAAGAAAAGTTCTATTCGACAGGCGAAGAATGGGCTAACGCCATTACCCACGCCTTGGCAACTGTGGCAGCTATCGTCGGACTGGTGTTCCTGACGATCTATGCTACTGACTCTCATTCTCCACTAGTCGTTACGACCGTCACTATTTTCGGATCTTCTTTAATACTGCTTTATTTAGCAAGTACTTTGTATCACGCAATACCATTTCCAAGAGCAAAAAGAATATTTCAATTGTTTGACCATTCGGCGATCTTTCTTTTGATTGCCGGAAGCTATACCCCTTTTACCTTAAATGTTCTGAACAATTGGATTGGCTACACCGTTTGCGCGGCTGTTTGGACCATCGCTATTTTCGGCATTGTCTTTCAACCCTGGCTCATAAAGATGAGCGATAAATGGAATACTTGTCTTTATTTGCTCCAAGGCTGGTGCATCCTTTTTGCGGCCAAACCAATGTTTGATGCAATGCCGTTTACCGGCCTAGTATTGCTTGTTGCAGGAGGCCTGCTTTATTCTCTAGGCACAATCTTTTTTAACTGGCAGCGTCTTCCCTATCACCATGCTATTTGGCACATGTTTGTTTTAGGAGGAAGTCTGACTCATTATTTTGCCGTTATGTATACATTCTAGATAGACAGTAGACAGCTTCAAACTATCTCTCAAAGCAAACATATTTCAAAAAGGACCGTTCAATCTCCGGTCCTTTGTCTTAACTTGGGTAACAAGCGAGGCAAAGGACTGCTATAAAAGTCCACAGTTTCTAAACTTACAGTTAGCATAAAAAAATTCTAAAAAGGCTAACTATGCGGAATCCTTTGCTCTCACTTTTATTTTTATCTTGTTTTGTATTTTCAGTTTCGCATGCTTCCACGGGTGATGAAGCTATTGCTAAGCATCGGGAGGGAAAATTTGAAGAGGCAGAACAAATTGCCAAGCAAGCTTGTGAAAATAATGACGCCAAAGGATGTTTTTACCTCGGCTTCAAGCTCCAGCAGGAATCAAAGCCGGAAGAATCCAATAAATATTATGAAAAGGCCTGCGGATTGAATTTTGCCGTAGGCTGTTTGTCTTTAGCCAATAATTACCGTCAAGGTATAGGCGTTAACCGTGATCCTGAGGTAAGTATCCGGTTTTATCAAAGAGCCTGCAACCTTGGCGAAACATTAGCCTGCAGTCATCTTAGAAAGTAGGAAATAAATATGTTAAAGAAAAAAATCCTCTATACGTCACTCCTTTTATGCGCCTTCTCCCTTACTGCTTCGGCTTCTCAGGTTTATCTTGATGAATTTCAAGCTTTAGGCACTAATATCACTAGTCAAGTTAAAGCAGATACCGAGGAAAAAGCACAATTTTGTCAAAAGGTTATTAAAGACGAAACCCTCCGTCTCGAACAGCTTTTGTCGGCTTATATCCCCACCAGTGACATTTCAAAATTAGGAACTTCAGATGGCAACTGGGTAGAAGTGAGCCCGGATACTGTAGAGATTCTGGATTTAACGAAGGATATCTGTGAAATAACTGACGGTGCTCTGGATCCTACGGTAGGAACCTTGGTTAAATTGTGGAGTGTCGACCATCCAAATCACCGCGTCCCTTCTCCTCAAGAAATTGAGGAGGCCCTTAAAAAAGTAGACTATAAGCAAATCCAAACAAAGAAAGAAGGCGATAAATATTATGCCAAAATCGGAAAAGGCCAGGAAATTACTTTAGGGGCTACCGGGAAAGGTTTTATCGCTGACAAGATTGCTCAGAAACTTCGTGCCAATGAATGCAATAATGTTTTGGTAAGTCTTGGCGGCAACATTATCACCCTAGGCACAAACGGCAGAGGCGACCCATGGTTCATCGGAATACAAGAACCGGATCTTAAGAGAGGCAGAAACTTTGCAGCGGTTCCCTCCAAGGATGAATCTGTTGTAACCAGCGGGGATTGTGAAAAGTTCTTTATTAAAGATGGAAAAAAATATCACCATATTTTGAACCCGAAAACAGGTGAACCGGTTCCGGCTACCCTTTCCTCCGTTACTATCATTAATAGAAATTCCGGCTATGCAGACGGACTTTGCACTGCGTTATTTGTGATGGGCTGGGACGGTGCATTGAAATTTCTAGTCGAACATCCCGAATTAAAGGCAGTCCTTATCGATGAGAAACTTGAACATGCTGCAGCAACAGATAACCTCAAAGGAGATTTGTATGTGATTGAGCCCTTGTATCAAGTTGGTTTTATACGTAAAGAATAATCTGCCGGATTCTAAAAAGCTTTTTATATTTCAGGAACACTATTAATCGGTGTTCCTTTTGTTTTACAAAAAGAGCTAATCACGGATTGTTGACCTCCTTCCTTCAGAGCCAAAGAAAACCTCCTGAGAGGAAAACATCAGGAGGTATTTAGTTGCTGTAATTAATTTAATTACTTTTTAGCTGTGGGCTGCTGACTTGCTGCAGATGTTGCAGCCGCAGCCTGTTTAGAAGCAGGAACCGGAGCTGCTGCAGGTTTGACAGTTGGAGCGGGAGCCGGAGCAGCTGCCTGTGTCATAGGTGCCGTAGATGCCGAGCTGGTTGCTGCCGCTACAGGAGCAGGCGCTTGAGGCTGTTTTACGTTAAAGCCTTCTTTAGTCTTTTCGTAAAGTTCCTTAGCAATCTTCTGAACATCTTGAGACTGATTTACATTCGGCTGCTGATTGCTGCTGGCAGCACTTGTACTGTTAGGAGTCCAAGGCTGGGCGTCTTTTTTGAGCTGTTCAGGAGTTAAATTCTGCGGAGGCATCGGACTTGCGCTTGTGGAAGCAGAAACCGGGAATACCCAAGCTTCGTCAAGCGGAGGATATGCATTATTTGTCTTTATGTATTCATCAACCTGCTTGTAATCGTGGCCGACGTCTTTATGGCAAGACAGACAATCTAATGTCTGATCTTTATAAAGAGCATGCCATGCCCCGATAGACGGATTCGTCTTGTCATACATCAAAGATAAATCATGACAACCGCGGCAAGTATGGAAATTGTTGCCTTTAAACCAGCCGATTTCTTGTTGTTCAACTTCCGGTCGCTGTTGAAGCCATGTCATCGGAGTGTCGAAACGGCCAATAACTTGACCGAATCCGCTGTGAGAAGCTGCAACCACCTTATGGCCTAAAAGACTTATATAGCCTAATGGACCAAGAACCGGTTCTGAGGCATTGTACAAGTGACAATCGGAACACCCGGCAGTAACACCGGAGGGATTTCGGCCGTGTGCGCCCTGTTTCCATGCATACGCCACGCCATTCATAGTGTGGCAGAATGTTCCACAGAATTTGTCAGAGCCGGCCCAATTAACACCGCTTACCAGGCCACAAACGGCAAGAATACCTGCTAGGAAGCTGCCGCAAACTACCCAGAACATAAACCATTTTGATCTTTCTGCCATTTTATTCCTCCTCTAGAGGCCCACTGGCTAGAGCCTCTTAGAAGATTATTAATAGAGCTTAAATTAAATCAGGCAAGAGACTTAGAATGTTGTTGCCATTCCAAACACTGTTGTAAAGCCGTCCAAGTTGCTATGCTTGAGAGCTTTACCGCCTTGACCGTAGTTAACACTACCGTAGAGAAGAGTTCTCTTGGAGAGCGGATAGGTGTAACCGGAACCAATGGACCATGCTTGGTATTTATCGCTGTCGTTAAGAATCTTACCTTTCACTCCATTAAGCTGAAGCATTAAAGTACCGCCTGCAACCGGAGTTGCGACAGAAACAGAAGCTGCGTTTTGACGAACACCTTTTGTCGGAATTTCTGCTGCTGGCTTTGTTGCCGTGCTGGATGCATCAACGAGGTGAATCATGTTGTAGTTAGGCATTCTTGTACCATGATTTACAAACTGATAGGCACCGTACAGAGTAAATGCTCCGAAGTCATAAGAAGCACCGGCGGTGTAATACTGAGTTTTGTCCAGCTTAGCCGGAGAGCCGTCTGCCAATTTGGTTCCCTTATGGTCTTCTAATTCAAACATGAAGTTGGAATTGAATGCGCCGACGTCATAGGTCAATCCTAAGCCATAGTAGTGGCTGTTCTTAGACCATTCTTTATCGTCACCGTCTATACCATTGGAGTACATGGCTGTGAATTGCAACCCATTGTATTTTTGTGTACGGTAGGCGATGGAATTGTCTAACCACCCGGTTGTCAGGAACACGCCGGCTAAGTTACCGATGGCGGTGAAACCTGTACCAATGGCACTGCCTCCGAGCATACTGTAATCACCGTCGCCGGAAGACAAGCCGGCTTGGTGACCGAATGTCAATCTACCCCAGCCGCCTTGCAAACCTAAGAATGCTTGGTTATTGAAGGCACCTCCTCCGACTCCTTCACCATTGTCAAGCTTAAAGGCTTGCTGCAATGTGAAGATAGCCGCATTGCCGCCGCCTAGATCTTCAACACCTTTAATACCCCAGCTTGTCCAGTACCAGTTGCCGCTGGACATCTTAACTGTTGTGTCTTTGCCTCTTAATTTTTCGATTGTGACGCCGCCGTCTAATTCACCGAACAAGGTGATAGAGCTGCTTGTAGCGTCCATAGGAATCTGTGCGATAGCGGAACTAGCGTGGCTGGTATTGCTTGTTTCAGTAGAACTTGTTGAAGCAAATGCAACGCCGCGGCCTCTCTTTGTCGGACCAGAACGATACTGTACGCTTGGTGTGGCAGAAGCAGAGGATGCAGAAGCGGAAGGTTGCGAAGCACTGCTGGTGCTGTCGGCACTATTGGCTGCGAATGCCGGAGTTAATGAAAGTGCGATCGCAGTCACCAAAAGTTTATATCCCGTCATGATCTCTCTCCAATGGAAATTAGATTTAACTAAACGTTCGAAATATTTAGAAATATCTCTAAACAACTGAGGTCAGTTTATATTCGGGAAAACCTTTACCTATAAAGTAGAACCCAAACAGAGACAAGTCTTAACTAGATTAATTAAGGGTTTTTACCTGAATTTTGAATAAATTGTTTAAAATAAACAGCTTTTTTAGGGGAGAGAAAATCTTTAAGATTTCTATATAACTATTTAATTTTAAATAATATTTTAAAAATATAAAGTATTGTTATATACAATGGTTATAAAAGAATAACTTAAAATTAAATAACCCTACAAAACCCAAGATGGGTTATTGGAAAGAGAGAAGAATATGTCTTATTTGCGGAAAAGCAACAAGTTTAAAAAAAATGTGATTCAAAAAAACTACATATTCATGAAAAAAACAACATTTTTGTT
>NZ_CABSJB010000058.1:0-11090 GCF_902477955.1 uncultured Turicimonas sp.
GAAGTTCGGGAAAAGCTTCTCCGGGGAAAGAATAATTGAGATTCGACCGAACAAATCTTTTTACTTTTGAGCCCGGAGAAGCTTTTCCCGAACTTCCGTTGGGTTTCGGGTTGCCGGATGAAATAGTTTGCGTAACGCGCCATCTGGAGTGGGAAAGACTGCCAATTGCATACTCTCAAGGGATTTTTCCTTGGTATGAGGAAGGACAGCCTGTGTTCTGGTGGATGACAGACCCTCGAATGGTTTTACAAACTAAAAACTTTAAAGTCAGCCATTCCCTAAAGAAAAGACTCAAGAGAGCTCTTCAATTTAAATATGAAGATAAAGAAATTGTTTTGAAGCTTGATTCGTGCACGAAAAAAGTTATTGAATCTTGTGCTCAGCCAAGAAAAGGTCAGGACGGAACTTGGATTACGGATGAAATCCTGCAAAGCTATCTGGCTCTTGCCGAGCGAAATTTGGTTCATTCCGTGGAAGTACTGATTAATCAAGAACTGTTGGGCGGACTTTATGGGGTTAGTCTCGGAAGGATGTTCTACGGGGAATCAATGTTCTCTAAAGAAAGCGATCTTTCCAAGGTTGCTCTTTCTCTTTTAGTGAGTATTTGTATGAAAGAAGATATTCCTTGGATTGATTGCCAGCAGGAAACCTCGCATTTAAAAAGTCTGGGAGCCTTCCCTGTTCCACTTTCAGAATTTAAGCAGCATCTCAAAGAATCTTGCTCTTTGCCGCCCGTCGACTGGGATTCTTATCGCGGTGTGCCGTTAAACGATCTTTTGGAGAAGGTGTTATGAGCGATATCTCTCAAGAAAATAAAGATCTCCCTGAATGTCTTGCTCCCGAATGGCTCGGTTCAACCGGGGAATTTACCTGCAGCTATGACAAGAGCAGAACGGAATGCCTTCTTGTTGCTATCCCTTCCCCCGGTACGAGAATCGGCAAACAATGTGCCACGCTTCTTTCTTCCTTCGGATTCCGAAGAAGCGGCGTAAATCTTTATCGCCCGCATTGTCCCGGCTGCGACAGATGTATATCTGTCAGGCTTAAGGTTGATGGCTTTAAACCAAACCGGACATTCAATAAGTGTCTTAAGAAAAACGCAGATCTTTCTATGAGGATTGCTGCACCTCAAAACACGTCTGAATATCTCCAACTTTTAAAAACTTATCTTTCCGTACGCCACAAGAGTGACGAAGAAGAGGAAGAAACGACGAAAGACGATTTTCAGAAATATTATGTAAATACCGTCGGAGAAACTGAATTTTTTGAATACCGAGACAAATCAGGAAAACTCGTGATGGTTTCCATTACGGATATCTTCTCGGACGGACTCTCGGCGGTTTATACCTTTTATGATCCGGCGGAGATGAAACGATCTCCCGGCACCTATGCCATTCTTCGTCAAATCGAAGAAACGAAAAAGAGAGGCTTGCCCTATTTATACTTAGGGTTTTGGATTGATGATGTTCCTAACATGAGTTACAAAACAAAATTCCAGCCCTTGGAAGTTTTTGTACAGGAACAATGGAAAGAATTTCAAGATTGCAACGATAGTTATTTAAATCAGGAAAAGGAAGATTATGAACTCCCTCTATAAACTGGCGAAGACAGCCCTTTTCAGATTTACTCCTGAACAAGCGCACCATATTATTATGTCCAATCTGGACTGGATTACACAGCTTGGAGTTCACAAGCTCGTAACACGTCCGGTTCCTGAAGATCCCATTAATGTCATGGGACTAAGATTTCCTAACTGTATTGGACTTGCCGCCGGTATGGATAAGGACGGAGAACATGTGACAGCTTTCGGAGCATTAGGATTCGGAAGCGTTGAGATTGGTACCGTGACACCGAAAGGCCAACCCGGTAATCCGAAACCAAGATGCTTCCGTCTTGTCGAGGACGATGCCATTCTTAACAGAATGGGATTTAATAACGTCGGCGCCATTCAGGTTGCGAAAAACCTACAGAGTGCCCGCGCTTTCCGTAACCGCGGCGGAATTTTAGGCGTCAATATCGGCAAAAACAAAGTAACTCCTAACGACTTAGCTATCGACGATTACATGAAGTGTATGGATCGCCTCTACATGTCAGGTGATTACATTGCTATCAATATTTCCTCTCCGAATACTCCGAATTTGCGAGATTTACAGGCTGAGGAAGAACTGAATAAGCTTTTAGCTGCTATTGCAGCGAAGAGAAAAGAGCTACAGGCAGCTAATAAAGATCATTACGTCCCTATCGCTGTAAAACTCGCTCCGGATCTTTCTGACGACGGGATTAAAAAAGCTTTGGATGTGATTGTTGAAAATGGAATGGACGGCGTTATCTGTACCAACACCACTATTTCCAGAGAAGCCATCCTTGGTCATCCGCTGGAAAAAGAACCGGGTGGTTTGTCCGGCCGTCCTCTGATGGAAAGATCTACAGAAGTTACGCGTCTGGCGTCCGAGCATCTCAAAGGTGCTCTTCCGATTATTGCTAGCGGCGGCGTAATGAGCGCCTCGGATGCCGTTGAAAAAATGGAAGCGGGAGCTTCAATTGTTCAGCTCTACACCGGCTTTATTTTTGAAGGTCCGGAGTTAGTGGCCGATTGCGTTCAGGCAATTGCTCAATGGAGAGCTAACCATCAAACATCATGCCCAGTATCCGAACCTTCATCGCCATCCCCTGCCCCATAGAGGTTCAGGAAAGGCTAGCTAAATTCGGAGAGGAGATTGCCGAGGTAAATCCTAAGGCTCGTCTGATTTCACCGTTTAATTACCATATTACTTTGGCTTATATCGGTGAAACAGACACCTCAAGGGTCAATGAGATTAAAGATCTTCTTTCTTTTAAGTGGGAAGCTGAGAGTTTCTGGGAAATTAACCGGCTTGGTGCATTCTCGAAACATAAGATCGTTTATGCTGCCGGCCTTTTCTCTCCTGCTATCGAAGCCTTGGGTGAGAAAGTTAGAAGACTTCTTCGTCAACACGGTTTCTCTTTTGATGACAAACCTCTTCGGCCTCATATTTCTTTGGCTAGAAAAGCTTCCGTTGTGCCGGAAATCAGCTTTGAACCTATTTACATGTCAATAGAAAAACCGGAACTTTTTCAGTCCGGCATCAAAATTAATAATAAACTGACTTACATTAAACTTTAATCCGGAAAAAGTCATGGATATCGTAACCCGCCCTGGATTTTGGAATATCCCCTTATGGGCCATTATCGCCATTTATGTTCTTGGTCTCACTGCCTGCGTCATCTGCGGGCTGGGCATCTATAAGTCTTATCTTCTTTGGAAAGCAGGCAAGCCGTTTGCAGTGGATCCTGAAACTAAGAGACGTTGGGGTTTTATCAAAACCGAAGCTCTGAGACAAAAGAGAATTACCCGTAAACCTCTCGGAAGCTGGCTTCATTTCTGGATTTTCTGGGGCTTTGTCTTCTTATTCTTCGGTACTGTCATTGCAGTTTTAGACTGGGATATCGGAAAGTTAATATTCGGTCAGCAGTTCCTAGCCGGAGGAACTTACTATTTCTACAAGTTTGTTCTTGATATTGCCGGTGTGGTCTGCCTGATCGGCCTCGGAATGGCCTTCTACCGCCGTTTTGTTAAAGGCGGAAAACAATTCGAAAAGTCCGGCCGTTTTCTGATGATCTTAGGATCTTTGGCACTTATTATCATCACCGGATACATTGTAGAGGCTCTCCGTCTGGCTGCTGAAAAACCTGAATATGCGGTTTATTCTCCTGTCGGGAACTTCCTGGCTACCGTCTTTTATTCCGGCATGAGCCAAGAACAGCTTCATTCGCAGCATTTCATTCTTTGGTTATTCCACGGCATTATCGCTTTGATTTTTGTTGCCTTGATCCCAAGCACCTATTTTGCTCATATGTACAAGTCTCCGACGAGTATTTATTGGCAAAAAACAAAGCCGAGAGGCAATATCCCAAGAATTGCCGAAATTGAAGAACAGGAAAGCTTCGGAATTTCCAAATTCAACCAATTTAATTGGCAGTTCCGTTTGAATTTTGATGCTTGTACTGAATGCGGACGCTGCACAGCGGTTTGTCCCGTCAACCGTGCCGGCGGACCTTTGGATCCCCGCGAAATAATACTTTCGCTTAAAAAGACAATGCATGGGGACTACAAGACGATTGACGAACCGCTTATCGGAAACGCCGTTTCTAAAGATGCTTTGTTGGCATGTACAACCTGCGGGGCTTGTGTTGAACAATGTCCTTCGAGGATTGAAATCGGCGGTGCGATTATGCAGATGAGACGTTCCATTGCAATGGAAGAAGGACATTTCGCGCCGGGCGTTGCCAAGACTCTGCAGAATATTTCGAGTGTCGGCAATCCATGGGGGCTGGATCCGGATGAAAGATTCAAATGGGCCGAGGGTCTTGACGTCCCGTTTGCTAAGGAAGGAGAACACTATGACCTACTTTACTGGGTTGGATGTTCCGCTTCCTATGACAAACGCAATCAGAAGATTGCCAAAGCAATGATCAAGATTCTGAAAGCTTCCGGATTAAGTTTTGCCGTTATGCAGGAAGAATCCTGCAACGCAGAATTAGCTCGAAGAGTCGGCGAAGAGTATTTGTTTGAATGCCAGACTTTGATGAACATAGAAAATCTGAGAAAGTACACATTCAGCAGAATTGTTGCTCACTGTCCTCACTGCTTCAACACCTTGAAGAACGACTTCCCGGATTACGAAGGCGGAAAATTCAACGTTATCTCTCATGTCAGATTCATTGCCGAACAGCTGGACGCAGGCCGTCTGCCTTTAGTTAATGACGGAGAGGAAGAAACATTCGCCATTCACGACGCCTGCTATTTGGCACGCTACAACCAAATTATTAACGCACCGAGATTCATCATTGATAAGATTAAAAATCTTGATTACGTTAATCCGAAGGAATGGGGATGCAACACCACCTGCTGCGGTGCCGGCGGCGGTCAATTCTGGAGCGAAAACGATAAGGGCGAGAGACTTAACGTTATTAGACTCAAAGCTATCGTTAACGATACGGGAGCAAAGAATATCGCTACCTCTTGTCCTTTCTGTTTATCCATGTTTGATTCTGCAAAATCTCAGGATACTTCACTATCTGAAATTCAATTGTCAGATATTGCAGAAATAGTTGCAAAACATATAAAATAATTCCACGGCCGTGCTCGGACACGGCCTTTTTACGGAAGACAGTAATTAATATGGAAAACAACTCCAGCAAAGCGAATATTCAGGTGTTAGACCGCGCAAGCTGCATTCTGCGTGTCTTAACTCAACACTCTGAGCCGGTAAATCTAAAAGTTATCGCTGAGGAAACGAATCTTCATATCTCGACCTGTCACCGTATCATCACCGACTTAGTAAAACTGCGTTTCGTTGAAAAGGGCCTCACCTCCGGAACGTACCGTCTCGGCCTGCGTCTTCTTCAGCTCGGCAATCTAGTCAGAGAAAGAATGTCCGTTCGTGAAAAAGCCAGAAACTCTATGGTCAAGCTCCACAATTTGACCAAACAGACGGTTAATCTTTCTATTCGTCAAGGCGACTCTATCGTCTACATTGACAGAATCATGCGTGAAAGACCGGGAATTCAAGTAGTCAGAACCATTGGGGCTACAGCTCCATTACATACAACGAGTTCCGGCAAGCTCTTTTTAGCTGAGGACGGATTTGAAAAAATCCGCGGCTACGCTCTTAGAACTAATCTGGAAAAGAACACGCCTAAATCCATTGGGGACATTGATACGCTTCTAGCCGAAGTATCTCGTGTAAAGGCTTTAGGTTTTGCCCATGATGTTGAAGAGCTAGAAACCGGCGTTCACTGTATTGCCGCCGGTATTCGAGACGACTCCGGAAAGCTTGTAGCCTGTCTTTCCATTTCTTCGCCGGTAAGTCAAATGCAGGACGTCTGGATTAGCGAACTGAAACATTGTGCAGACGATATTTCCGAACACCTTGGGTTTGTGGCAACGCCAGGAGAACTGTACGTTCGCCCTGATTTCAAGTAATACGTAACAGAAATTAGAAATTTTTCTCCTCTTAATATAGGCGAGCCCATATCGAACAAAACATTCGGGTAACTACTAACTCCTTCTTATAATTCATCCACCAATTATGAAGGAGGAAGTTATGTCAATTTCTCGTAGAACTATTCTGTCCGGTATTGCGGCCAGCGGTTTATTAGCACCTGTAGTTGCTTCAGCTGCCGGGGCGGATCCTGCGCCGGCCCAAGCTCCTGCAACAGCACAGAAAGATAAGAAGATTCTTTTTGTTTTGACAAGCTGCAATAAAATTCCTGAAACCGGCAATCCTACAGGTTATTTTTATTCTGAAGTCAGCCATCCGTGGAAAGTTTTAACTGATGCCGGATATGAAATTGATTTTGTCACTCCAAAAGGCGGTGAACCAACAGCAGAGGGTTTTGATCCTAAAGATCCCGTCAATATGGAATTTAAGAATAATGCACAGTATCAAGCCAAATTAGCCAATACACTGAAACCTACTGAAGTTGTTCCTTCTGATTACTGCGGCATGTATTACGCAGGCGGCCACGGTGCCATGTGGGATTTGCCGAATAATCCTGAGCTTCAAAATATTTGCGGAACCATTTACACCAATGGAGGCGTAATTGGTGCTGTTTGCCACGGCCCAGCCGGCTTAGTTAACGTGAAACTTCCTAACGGACAGTATTTGGTCTCCGGTAAGAACGTAAACTGCTTCACAAATTCTGAAGAAGATGCTGTCGGCATGAGCAAAGTCGTCCCATTTGCTCTTGAGACAGCCATTCGCGACAGAGGCGGTATTTTCCAGAGATCCGATAACTTCCAGTCTCACGTTGTCACAAATGATCGCTTAGTAACAGGTCAGAATCCCGCTTCCGCAGCATGCGTAGGCTATGGAATGTTGTCCTGCATGTAATTAAATTTATTAAAAACTTGGACTACTCCGCATCCAAGTTTTTAATGATGAGCGCCTCATTGTATGGTTTGCATGGGGCGCTTTTTAATAGTGTCCTCTGCACTGCGCTATTTCGATTCCGTCTTCGCGAACTCTGTAAACCAAGCGATGTTCTTTGTCTATTCTTCGACTCCAAAATCCAAATAGATTTCCTTTTAAAGGTTCTGGCTTTCCTGTGCCAGAGAAAGGGTCACGCATCACTTCTTTAATAAGAGAATTGAGTTTTGAGAATTTTTTAGGGTCTAATTTTTTCCATTCGAAATACCCAAGCCAGCATCGTCATGCCAAATGAGCATGTTATCCTTCAATTAAATCATGGAGTTGTACATGTCGACGCTCATTTAGATCTTTAGCAACTTTTTCCAATTGCCGCATATTCCTTTCACCAAAAAAAGGATCGGCCATGGGACGGAACGGCAAACCATTTTCCCGCACCATTTGATGAAGGAACATACGAACTGCTTGAGTTAAATCAAGTCCCATGCTTTCAGCAACAATTTGGGCTTGCGCTTTAAGCTTATCGTCAATTCTCACCTGCAGATTAGCCATTTTTTCAGTCCTTATTCATTACTGAATCATTACTACTGTAATTACTTGACTTACATTAGTAAATATTACTTATTTTTCCTAAAATACAGAAATTGAGTCGTTGCGTTTTTAGGTTTTCCAAGTAAAAAAAAGACCTGAAACCCATGATTTCAAGTCCAATCGACCACTAAACCTGAGGGAATTTTGTGGCTTAAACGGTCTAAGTACTACGAAATTTAAGAAAACATCCTTGTTCCCCTTAATTAACCCCGGATTTCTTCATAATGCGTTTATTGGCTCGGTCTTAGCATCTTGAGAATCCTGTTATTCTTGGAGAAAGACGAAGGACGCAGCCATAACGTATGACATCCGCACCCTCAACAATGAATAAATTCCCTTCCACCCACAGCTTCTTGACTTACACGAAATTCGTCTAAAACCGGTCAAATTCCGGTGGAACTTGTTCCACTCCGTTGCTCCTAACTCCCACGGATTGAATGTTTCTCAACATAATCTGCAATTCCTGCATATCTTTTTCCTTTCACCATTGAATTCCTGTCTGGTTTTATTTTTGGTACCGATTAACGCAGGTTTCCGTACTTTTCCTTAGTGACAACAGATGAGATAGAAGTAATAATTTTTTCATATCCCAAATCACACCAACCCCAATCAAGTACTCAAAAAAGGAGTAACTAAATATGCTTTCAAGGAGAGACTTCTTAAAAGCAGGTACAGCTGTAGGTTTACCTTGCTCACCTCTCGCTTCTGCAGTCGCTCAAGCACTTCCCGAAATCGAATCAAGTTCTTGGTGCGCCTGCGTCATTAATTGCGGACAACGCTGCCCGGTCCGCTGCTTCACCAAAAAAGGCCAGGTTATCAGAATCGAAACTGATAACTCATTGCCTGATGCAACCCCATCTCCAAGACAACTTCGCGCCTGCCAGCGCGGACGCTCCATGAGAGAAAGAATCTATTCGGAAGATCGTCTTAAATATCCGATGAAACGCGTCGGTGAAAGAGGAGAAGGAAAATTCGAAAGAATCTCTTGGGATGAAGCCGTTAAAACTATCGCTGATAACTGGAAGAGAATCCGCGATCAATACGGTAATGATGCGATTTATTGGCAGTATTGCTCCGGCCAACAATCTATTGTCAGCTCCCGCAGAGCTTGGCAGCGTCTGATGAATTTAATGGGCGGATTCTTAAAGTATTACGGTTCTTACTCTAATGCTCAGCTCAGCGAAGCTCTTCCCTATCTGTTAGGTGGACGTCCCGCTTCTATGCCGTCCGAAGTTGCTAACTCTAATCTTTACGTATTGTTCGGCAATAACCCTTCTTCTACCAGACCTTCCGGCGGCGGTAAAGGCTATCAAATCGATATGGCAGTCACTAAACATATGCCGAAGGTTATTGTTATTGATCCGGCCTTTACGGATACCGCAGCTACTAAGGCTGACCAATGGATTCCAATCCGTCCGGGAACTGATGCTGCTTTAGTTGCTGCCCTCGCCTATCAATGGATTAACAAGAATCAGGTTGATCAAGACTTCTTGGATAAATACTGTGTCGGATATGACGAAAAAACGCTTCCGGCTTCTGCTCCGAAGAACTCCGATTACAAGTCCTACATCCTTGGAAACGGACCTGACAAACAGCCTAAGACTCCTGAATGGGCATCAAAGATTACCGGTATCCCTGTCAAGACTATTGTGGATTTAGCCGAAGAAATGGCTTCAACAAAGCCGCTCTTCGTCTCTCAGGGATGGGGTCCGCAGCGTCAAGCAAATGGTGAGCATACCTGCCGTGCCATTTCTATGGTCCCAATCCTCTTAGGACAAATCGGTCTGCCGGGCACAAACGCCGGTGAACACGAAGGCAATACTCCGTTCCCCGCCGTGTATCTGCCTGTCGGTAAGAACCCGGTCAAAGCCACTATTCCGGTTTATATGTGGACTGACGCAATTTTGAGAGGTAAGGAAATGTCCCGCACCACTGACGGTGTTAAGGGCGTTGAAAAACTTTCTCAGAATATCAAGATGATCATTAACTCCGGCGGCAATACCATGATTAACCAGCATGGCGACTGCAACTGGACGGATAAAGTTCTCAGAAACGAAAAAGACTTGGAATTCTTAGTTGTCTGCGACAACATGATGACTCCAAGCTGCCGTTACGCAGACATTCTTCTCCCGGATACTTTGGGACCTGAAACCGTTGATATGGCTTGCCAAGGCGGAAGCCCCGGCGATGTTGCATGCATGCTCGCTATCCAGAAAGCTGTTGATCCGCAGTTTGAACAGAAACCTTCCTGGGAAATCTGCCGCCTGATCGCAAAAGAACTCGGTTTAGAAGACGCCTATACCGAAGGAAAATCTCAAGAAGATTGGGTTCGCTGGTGCTATAACGAAACCCGCAAGAAAGTGCCTGAACTTCCTGAATTCGATGTGTTCTGGAAAGACGGTATGGCTAAAGTCTGGAACAGAAGAAAAGATACCATCGCTCTTGAAGCATTCCGAAAGGATCCGGTCGCTAACAAGATCAAGACTCCATCCGGCAAGATTGAAATCTATTCCGAAGCCCTTGCCAATAGAGTTAAAGACTGGACGCTTCCGGAGGGAGACATCATTTCTCCGATTCCTGTTTTCTACAGCACTTGGGATATGCCGGGAGATCCACTCGAGAAGAAATATCCGCTTCAGTGTTTCGGATATCACGGTCACGGAAGAATTCACTCTACCTTCCACAATCTCCCGAGACTTAGAGATGTTCATCCCGACAGCGTTATCATGAATACTCTTGATGCTGAGGCTAGAGGAATTAAAGACGGAGATAAAGTTTATATCTTCAACGACAGAGGAACCGTTCTTCTGCCTGCCAGAGTCACTCCGCGCATTATGCCGGGCGTCTGTACTATCCCGCAGGGCGCTTGGTTCAAACCGGAAACTATCAACGGACAAGTTGTTGACGTCGGCGGATGTATTAATACATTGACCAACCACCGCCCGAGCTCTTTGGCTAAGGGCAACGCTCAGCACAACATTCTTGTTGAAATTCGCAAAGCTTAATAACGGGAGAACAAAATGGCACAAAAAGGATTTTTTATTGATCTGTCCCGTTGCACAGGCTGCAGAACCTGCACAATTGCATGCGCGGACCTCAAGAACACACCTATCGGACTTTATAACCGCACGGTAAATGAATACGAAGGCGGCGGATGGAAGAAAGACAAAGACGGTCTCTGGTCTCCGGAAAAAGTTTTTGCTTACTATCTTTCATTGGGATGCAATCAATGTTCAGATCCGGCTTGCGTGAAAGTATGTCCGACAAAAGCACATTACAAACGTGCTGAAGACGGCATCGTTCTCGTCGATCTTAACAAGTGCATTGGATGCGGAGCTTGCGCCGCTGCTTGTCCGTACGGTGCTCCTAAACTTAATCCAAAAGCCCATAAGATTCAAAAATGCGATGCTTGCGTAGACAGAACCTCTATCGGTTTGCAGCCGGTATGCGTTGAAGCCTGCGTAGACAGAGCTATTGAATTCGGTGATATTGAAGAGTTAAGAAAGAAACACGGTACTCTTGCTTCCGTGGCTCCACTTCCTGATCCGG
>NZ_CABSJB010000059.1:0-10987 GCF_902477955.1 uncultured Turicimonas sp.
AGAACCCATCGGGGTTCAAAACGGATCAGACTAAATAAAAAGTGTTAAAGACAGGTGCGGCCTTTTGGTAGTTATGCATAAAAATAATAAATACTATCTAAAATAAGTATTTCACATTCTTTGCAGGAAGTCCTAAAATTTTTTCATCCCTCCCCTATGGAGTTGAAAATGAAAACAATCAGATTATTGGTCACCCTGCTTGGTATTCTTATTTTTGGTAATAGTATGGCTGCAGAAATCTACTTGGAATGTGACGGAAAAGAATATTCTGTCAGCTTAAATGACAGTCAAGAAGCTAAAGAATTTTTAAAACAGCTTCCCCAAGAATTGAAGTTTGAGGATTACGGCGCTTTTGAGAGGATAGCGTACTTAACAAAAAAACTAACTCCGGCTGGCGCAGCAAATGGTTTTACTCCATTGACCGGAGATTTGACTTACTACGCTCCTTGGGGGAACCTCGCCGTATTTATCAAAGATTTTTGCCCCTCTACCGGTCTCTATTCTTTGGGAACCTTATCTCCGGAAGCTTTGAAAGCCATAAAGGAATCGGGAAGCAGAAAGGTAAGATTTTTTTTAAAGGATTAATCCTAATGTTGAACCATGAAATAAACGGAAAAAGCTTTGACATGGAAAGAGCTCTGTGCAAGTTGGAAGACACGGCTCTGAGAAACTGTATTTTTGCCGGACCGACCGATGGAGAGTCTCCGCTTAAACATCCTCAAAACATTTTGGTTGAGAACTGTTCCTTCTCCTTGAGATATCCGCTCTGGCATGCTGATCGATTTGAGCTATGGAAGTGCAGTCTTGATGAGAGGGCAAGAGCTGGCCTTTGGTACTGTTTTAACGGCAAAATTTTAGATTCTGTTTTAGGAGGCATCAAAGCTCTTCGCGACTGCCAGAACATTCTCTTAGAGCGTTGCCTTATCAACTCTCCTGAGTTTGGCTGGAAGTGCAGAGGAATTACAGTAAACGATTCGACTTTGGAAGCCGAGTATGTGTTCTTGGATACTCAAGATTTGTACTTGAAGAATGTGAAGCAGAAAGGCAAATATTCCTTCCAATACTGCCGGGATATCGTTATTGAAGACTCTGTTTTAGATACCAAAGACGCCTTCTGGCATAGCGAAAACGTCACGGTAAGAAACTCCGTAGTTAAAGGCGAATACCTCGGTTGGTTTTCTACTAATCTGGTTTTGGAAAACTGTGAAATAGAAGGAACTCAGCCGCTGTGCTTTGCAAAGGATCTTATTCTTAAGAATTGCACGATGAAAAACACCGATCTTGCATTTGAAGAATCATCGGTACGTGCTGAAATCCGTGGCTCGGTTCTTTCCGTTAAGAATCCGCTGTCAGGTTCGATTCTTGCCGATGATTACGGAGAAATCATTGAAGAAGAGCCCGGCCGTGCGTCAATTCTAAAGAGAAAAGAATAACTCTGAAGTTAATAATTACTTCTTCCTGTTCAATCTCAAAGAGGCACAGAAAGAAGTCTTCCGGCTGACGGAGTCAGCAAGCGGTTGCGTAAATTCACATTCATCTCATTTGTAAGACGAAGGATGTGAATTTGGCTTAAATCAAAAGTCGTTTTTAGACGGAGCTGCTGGCCTACGTTAACTCTTCCAAATAAAGACATTAGGCATTTGCCTGATGATGGAGAACTTTTACCTTTTTTCTGAGTAACTCAAGTCAAAGAGAAAATTATGTTGAAGCGAAGACAAGTGATAGGAACGGTTTTTTCAGCGGCGGCTCTAAGCATTCTTCCAGTGTCCGCACAAAACGTCCGCAAAGGAATAATCGTTGTGTACTCGAGAACCGGAAATACTTTCGGTCTAGCTCAAAGAATCCACGAAAAGACAGGATATCCGATAATCCGTTTAGAGCTCGTTAAACCATACGCTGAAAACTACAATGACATGACCTATTTGGCAAGAGATGAGATTCGTTCGGATGCACGAAGAGAAATTGCTACAAAAATTCCGGACCTGAGCGGCTATACAGACATCTACGTCGGCGGTCCATACTGGTGGGGCGGCTTAGATGTTCCAATGAGAACTTTTCTCAAAGATCATCCGTTAGATGGCAAACGAATTCATCCTTTCATCACTTCCGGCAGTTCAAGTCCGAGAGGCGCCATAGAAGATATCAGAAGGCTCTGCCCAAAGGCAACAATCGAGCCGCATTTCTACAGCTCGAGTTCTGAAGTTTCCTCAGCCTTGAACAAGCTGGATAAATGGATTGAAGAGTCTCTCAAAGGTTAAATAACATCCTGAGCTCAAGAATTCCACAACTGGAGTTAGCTTAATTTCTCAATGGCAAATCTAAGCAGCTCTGGTGCGGTTCTTAAAGAATAATCCAGCTCAAGTCTTTCGGTCATCTTATGAGCATCTTTGCCGGAAGGGCCTAAATTAGCAATTGGAATGCTTAGCTCCGTTAACTCTTGAATGGGAATCCAAAAAGTTTCGCCCCATCCCGGAAGATTATCCGCAATGAATTCTAAGTCTTTGGGAGTTCCTTCATATCCAAGATAGGACAAATCAGTGATGCCTCCGAATACCTCTATGAAAGTGCTGTCGGAATCGGCCGCCAAATGATTACTCTTGGCAATCACTTCAAGAAGGAGGTCTTTGATTCTACTTTCTTTTTCATTCCTTCTCTTATTAATTCTCGGCGGATAATAGGGCGGAAGAAAACCAACTACAATTTGAGGCTCACTTGAATGACTCAAAGAGATAATCGCTTCAGTGATTCGGATGGCTTGTTCCCGTTCATCGAAAGAATCTTGTCTCGATGACAGTTCTTTCTTTAACGTCCGATCGAAGGTTTCGTTGTCTTTAAACTGAGCCCTAACTTTATTCAGAAGTTCGGAATAGCTGAGAACTTTTATCTTCGGAAGGGGGCTCGATGTTCCTCCTCTTCGAATAAAAGTTTCTTCGGATGTCTTTAAAGTTTCTAAAGTTGAACTTGCGGCATCTTGGGCAAGCCCCACGCAGAAGGATAAGATTTCTTGAGGAGTTTTTTCTATAGTTAGAAGATTGAAATAGCAAACGGTTCTTTCAGGGAGCGTGACTGAATAACCGTTTCTTCTAATTTCGAAGCCCAGACAGGTAGGAGGAGAAAGAAGCCAACTACCTTGTCCTTCAAGGAAGGCCGGATTCGCTTCCATCTTCGTCACGATTTCTGAAGCTAAGAGAACCGAGTTGAGGCCTTGAAAGTAATCGTTGACGTGCGCTGCCTTCCCGACGCAGTAAAAGAAAGGCATGATTTTTCCCGTTGTGCCGGTGTAATAGGGACGGAATGATTGGCCCGATGCATTGGGAGTGGTCCGGAAACAAGGTTCTCCGGTAAAAGCGGCGAGGACATCCAGTTTCTTTTCTTTGATAAAGGAATTTAGTTTGCGGATAGTGCCTCGCATGCCGGCACTACTGTTCTCTTCATCAGGTACGGCTAGAAACAAGAGATTGACTCCGCAGCCGGATTCTGCATATTCTTTGATCATGGCCAGAAAGAGAGCAAGTCCTCCCTTCATATCCATGACGCCGCGTCCAAAAAGCCAATTCCCAGAATGTAAATCTTTTTTAGCTTCCGGATTAAGCGAACGCTCTCGTAGGAGCTCTGTATACAAGTCCGGTTCAAATGCCTGAGATTTGAGCTCTCCGCAAACATCGGTAGCGACGACATCAAAGTGTCCGGTAAGCAAAATCGTACGCCTCTGAGATTGCGGAGAAGAAAGAAAACCGAGAACAGCTTTTCGATTCCAAGGATCTTTTTCGCAAGGAATTAGTTTTGCTTCTATTGTCTGCGGAGAGGCCGGTTTAATAGACGAGAGATAGTTAAAAGTAAACTCTGCGCATTCATTTTCCTTTTCTGCGTCAGTCGAAACGGAAGCAATTGCACAGAGCTGTTTAGTCAGGAGAAGTATTTCTTCCTTTAAAGCTAATTTGTTGTCCACTTTTTCCTCCTCAGATTTTTCTGATTTTAAGGAAAAAAGCGGACTCAGCTATGAGGAAATTGATTTATTTAAGCCAGACCTTTTTACCTTTAACAGTATTGTTTGCAACCATGACGGCGAGGAATCCGACAACAATACCCGACATCGTCAAACCAATCGTGATAGCACTCCAATAGCCTCTGGCGCCAAGCGGTGCGGCGGTTAATGTATCGGTAAACGTCAAAAGACTTCCTAATCCTAAGCCGATGCCCCAAAGCAATACTCCGTATAGAACCATTGGAGCAACCGTGATGCGATACCCTCTCATGGCAAAAGACCCAATGCAGTTAATGGCGTCAAAGACGTGATAGAACGCGGCAAAAGGAATCAAGAGTGCTGAGATGGCAATGACAGAGGTATTGTCTGTATAGAGTTCTACAAAGAAATATTTGAAGAAATATAGAATCAATGAAACGACAATCGCACAGCAGATGCCGAATTTTAGACAATTAAACGTAGCTCTCCGTGCAGACTCCGCGCTTCCTGCTCCAAGACTCTGTGAGACCAAAACAGAAGCGGTTACGCCGATGGAGAGCGGAAGCATATAGAAAAGAGAAGTTAAATTAGCAACAATCTGGTGACCCGAAACTGTAACCTCTCCTAAACGGGAAATAAAAATTGTCATGAACGTGAATGACGTCACTTCAAAGAATGCCGACAGACCGATAGGAATGCCGAGCTTAAGCTGAGCCGCCATGATCTTCCAATTCGGCAATGAGAACGTTTCCGATCTCATGCGGACATAGAAACTGTCGAAATGCCAAATCCCCCAGAATAATAAGAGGGTGAGCCAAGAAGTAAGGGCAGAGGAGACTGCACATCCGGCGCCTCCTAATGCAGGGATCGGTCCCCAACCGTACATGAAAAGGGCATTAAAGGGAGCTTTTAACGCCAGCATTAGCAGGGAAATCCACATAGCAATCTTCGGACGTGACACTGCAGCATTCAACGCCAAGTAAGCACGTCCAGCCATGGCTCCGGGAAGTCCAATCGCGTTGATAATGAGGTATAGGGAAGCAATCTTTGCCGTTTCGCCTTGTGCATTGGTCAAACTCATCCATAACGGCGTATACGTCATAACTAAAACGCCGATGATGGACAGAAAAACGGCAATCCAAAGAGTCTGGTGGAGTTCGGGGCCGATTTTTTCGTGTTTGCCGGCACCTAAATGGTGAGCTGCAATTGGTGACAAGCCTTGCATAATTCCCACTAAACCGACAAAGATTGAGATAGAAACGGCAATACCAATGGCAACACCGGCAAGATCCGTAGGACCTAAGTGACCGGCCATCAAAGTATCGATGGTGCTTCCACCGACAATTGCTAAATTGGAAACCCAAATAGGCGCGGAAAGCTTGATAATGGACCAATACGAAGTCGATGGCGGCGTTAATCGTGTCGGTGTAACGGACATAAAACTTAAATCAGTATCTAGAAAGGAAAACGTTTGAGAAGCTGATATCGCTCGTCGGAACGGGGACGGCCCGGAACGTTGGTAAGAACTTCCCATTTATCGGTTACGGCACCGGCGGGAGAGCCGCCGAAATCGATTGTCTTTAGTGCGAAAGTGCACTGCTGACCTGGTTTTCCAAACGGAAGATTGGCCAAAGCGTAGAACGCGGCACGATCCGAACTGGATAGGTTAATGGCTTCAATGCAGTCGCCCGGTTTGCTGTTGGCATCAAAAGTTGTCTTGATGGCGGCAACCGTGTATTCCATGGTTCTTGCGCCGTTGAAAATCGGCAGGAAAAGTGAACAAACTACAATAGCAGAGGCTGTCAAACCGCAGGCAGAAAGCCAAGTTCCTCTCCATGCAACCACCGGATGCTTAAATAGTCTCCAGCCGACGACAGCAAGCCAGAAAAGAGTAGCGGCAGCTGCGATTGCTAACAGCAGATACGATGTTCCCGGGGTAACGGCAGGAGCAAGTCGGCGCAAAGAATAAGCCATCTTAGCAAAGTAGCCTGTCGTCCAAGCAAAGTAGTAAATCCAAACGACAATGAGGCCGATGGTAAAGACAATGCCGGAGAACAAATCCAAAATGTTTTCTTTGCTCTTTTTAACGCTGATAATCCCGAAACCTGCTAACACGGCAAGCGATGGAACCAAACAGTACATCGTGGTTCTCGGTTCCAGCCCGGTAAAGAGGATGGAGAACAAAGAAATCGAAAGAAAGCTAAGTGGAACGGAGATTGGTGCACACTTAAGGCTGCCTCTCCATGCGAATACTGCCCAAATGGCAAACGGCCAAGCCGGGAATGTTATCCATGCCATATTCTTTAACAGCCATGGATATTGAGTAATAGATAGAAGAGAAAACTCTTTCGTGCTGGAATGGAGCCAGTTGGTAAACCAGACGGAGGCTTGGTCCGGTACAAAAATGAATACAAATGCAGGCCAAATACAAGTAACGATAAGAGCCGTCACGAAAGTAGTGAGAACGCGTTTTGAGCGGCTGGTATAGTCCGGGGTAAAGATGTAGGCTACCCAAGTCGCAAATGCAAGCCAGATGCTGGCTCCGATAGTCGTTGTTAGGGCGCCGAGGCCGATGCCCAGGCCTGCTAAAAGAGAGCCTCTCTTAAGATCTTCAAGGCTGAGAACAATACCGAAGAAACAAATAGACGCTACAGCCAGAAGGGTAGTTGTCGGAGAAATTTCATGAAAAGGCTCTAACAAGCCGTAAGTACCGATTGTGATCAACAGAGTAATATCCGCCACGACACGACCGTAGTCTTTTCTGGCGGCTTCGCCTCCGAAGGCAAAACTGACGGGTTGAGCTTCGTCTCTCCGGGCTAAAAGATATGTGGAATACCAGATGCAGGCGGTAATAATGGCAAACCAAAGGCCGGAGGTTAGATGAAAAGCACGAACCGGACCGATAATTTGACCAAAAGTTAAGATGCACAATGAACTGACCCAAGAAGTGAGAGGGCCGGTGTCATAAATATACTGGCCTGTGATGTTCGGGATAAGCCAGTCGGACAGGCTGCCGTTGACCATCGTCCAGGCAATGCCGAAACTAGTGAGATTTTTACTCCCTAACAGCTGAGGCGATAAGAGGAAGGGAGCGATGAAACAGATTAAGAGTGCTAGTAAAGCATACCGAGGCAGTTTATGTGCCGCGGCAGCGCTCACAACAGCTGGAGAAGAGCGTTCACTGAGCATATGACTCGAATCTCACAAGTTAAGAATATATAAATTACTAACTATATATAAAAAATAAGGCAGCCGTAGCTACCTTATCGGAACTTTCCGCCGCTAAATTACTTCTTAGCTTTGGCTGCCTTAGCCTGCTCAGCAGAAGCGTTGAGAGCGGCATTCTTAGCAGCAAATTTCTGACGGAATTTTTCTACACGGCCGGCTTCGACGATACGTGTCTGAGCACCGGTGTAGAAAGGATGAGACTCGCTGGATGTATCGAGCTTGACCTGAGGATATGTAACACCATCGATTTCGATTGTTTCACGGGCATCAGCTGTGGAGCGGATGATGAAAGTCTTGCCGATGGACATGTCTGTGAAGGCAACTTCACGATACTGCGGATGAATATTGGTTTTCATTGTTAACCTTAAATAAATCGGTCGCCACTCGCCTTACGAAACCGCTGACCATTGCCAGTCTTACGCTAGGTATGCCAGAACGTGCCTAAAATGAATAAAAACAAACGCGAATTATCTCTCTTTCCTGGAAAAAAGGCAAGTTTAAAAACAGAGTTTCGCAGAGAAAAATCAAATTGATAAGAAAAATTGAAGCGGCTGTCGGGGCCGAATTCCTTTGGTCCTCTGCAGAATTTGTTCCAAAATAAAAAGCTGGAACACATCAGTTCCAGCCTTTGGTATTCAATTAACCTCGTCTGCCCATCATTTCAAAGAATTCGGCATTGTTCTTAGTTGGTTTCATACGGTCAACCAAGAATTCCATAGCCTGGATTTCATCCATTTCGTAAAGAATCTTACGAAGGATCCAAGTTTTCTGCAGAACTGATGGTTCAAGAAGAAGTTCTTCACGGCGTGTACCGCTCTTACGGACGTTAATAGCCGGATAAACACGTTTTTCGGAAAGGTTGCGGTCAAGATGGATTTCCATGTTGCCGGTACCTTTAAATTCTTCATAGATAACATCATCCATTCTGCTGCCGGTTTCGTTAAGAGCCGTAGCAATAATGGTGAGGGAACCGCCTTCTTCTAATTTACGGGCGGCGCCGAGAATGCGTTTCGGTCTTTGAAGAGCATTGGCATCCACGCCGCCGGTTAAAACCTTGCCGGAAGTTGGGACAACGGTGTTGTAGGCGCGGGCCAAACGTGTAATGGAGTCGAGAAGAATGACAACGTCTTTTTTGCTTTCTGCCAAGCGTTTGGCTTTTTCGATAACCATCTCGGCCACTTGAACGTGACGGGTTGCGGGCTCATCGAAAGTGGACGCAATAACTTCGCCCTTAACTGAACGTTCCATTTCCGTAACTTCTTCCGGACGTTCATCAATCAGAAGAACCATTAGAACAACATCCGGATAGTTGGCGGTAATAGCATGTGCGATGTGCTGCATCAAGACTGTTTTACCGCTCTTCGGAGAAGCCACTAAAAGAGCGCGCTGGCCTTTACCGATCGGCGCAATGATGTCGATGATTCTGCCGGTGAGATTTTCTTCGCTTCTAATATCTCTTTCAAGTTTCAGAGGCTCATCAGGGAATAACGGAGTCAAGTTCTCGAAAAGAATTCTATGCTTGAGCTCTTCCGGAGGAAGACCGTTTACTTTATCGACTTTAACTAACGCAAAGTAGCGTTCTCCGTCTTTTGGCGTTCTGACTTCACCTTCAACTGTGTCGCCTGTATGCAGATTGAAGCGGCGTATTTGAGAAGGGGAGATGTAAATGTCGTCAGGACTGGCGAGATAGGAAGAAACCGGAGAACGTAAAAAACCGAAGCCGTCCGGTAAAACTTCTAAGGTACCGTCACCAAAAATTTGTTCACCAGCCTTTGCTCTTTTTTTCAAGATTGCAAACATTAATTCTTGTTTGCGAAGACGGCTGGCATTTTCAACATCTAATTCCAAAGCAATGTCTAATAGCTCGGAAACGTGTTTCTGCTTGAGTTCTGAAAGATGCATTATCTGAAACGAAATCCACAGATAGATTTCGAGGTGTTGTTAAAAGGAAGGGAGTGTTGCGGCTTAATAGAGAACTTAAGCCGCAGGCAGGATTTTATACGAATTGTTTTAAGAAAGCGGCAAATTGAGCAGAATTCATCATGCCGGCTTGCTGGGCGAGGAGCTGGCCGTCTTTATAAACGGCAAGAGTAGGAATACCACGTACTCCGAGTTGCTGAGCAACGCTTTGGGATTCGTCAACATTGTATTTAACGATCTTGACGTGTTCCGGCAGAGTTTCTGCTGCTTTTTCAAGAACTGGTCCTAACATACCGCATGGACCGCACCACGGAGCCCAAAAATCAACTACTACAACGCCTTTTGCATTCAAAACTTGGTCAACGTAGCTGGCGTCATCAACACTTTGTAAGCCCATAATTTATTTCCTTTTTTAAAAAAACTAAATAGGGTCAGCGAAGCCTGGTTGTCCTCGGAGAGATAGGGTAATCCTAACACTGATATCAACCGACCCGTTTCCTGACTCCCCAACATGGGAGGCAGAGTGTTCTGCATAAATTAGCATACTTAGAAATACTACACGGTTCGTTTTTGTTTTTATTTATTAACGAAGTTGAAGAAATTAATCGCATTCTGTGCTCAGCGACCTGTCAGCTGATTCGTTCTTTTTCGGCTATAGAAAAAAATACTGACGAATAGAACGGCGGAAGCAAAACCTAGAACGCTGGCGGGGATGGCACATGTTATTGAGGAGTCTGAAACTTTGATAGCTTCTCCTCCCAGCCAAGCACCGATAGCGTTAGCGCTGTTATAAGCGACTTGACCAAGGGCGGCGATAATAATCTTCGCATCTTTAGTGCCTTGAATGATCAGAGCCTGCATCGGACCGGCCAAAAAGTAGTACCCGAATGCGGCTAATGCAAGGAAGAAGACGGCGGTGTACTTGTTTGCGGAAAAGAAGAGGGCGCATAAAGTTGCGATAACGATGAGAGTCTGCCCGAACGCTACTAGGGCTTCATCGCGGAACCGTTTGGTTAAAGGGGCAGAAGCCAGATTACCGAAGAACATGGCGCCCCCGGCAACAATCATCACTAATGTCATTTCTTCAGCAGGCAGGTGCGTAATGGTCTCCATAATTGGATCGGCATAAGAGTAATAAGCATAAAAACCGCCGCTGCCAAGCGCTACACCTCCCAAAATGATCCATGGCCACGGATGCTTGAGAGGTTCGATTTCTCGGGTGAGAGGCTGCTTTTTTACCGGGAGAGACGGAAGCCAAAAACAAAGGGCAACTATGAGAACGGCTGCAAGCGAAGCTATCCCTATAAAAATAAAGCGCCAGGAAAAAGCAAAGCCTACCCAGGCGCCCAAAGGAACTCCTAAAAAGTTTGCCGAAGTCTGCCCGAGGACCATCAAGGTAACATCTCGAGACGCTTTTCCCGGTTCGGCTAATCTTTCACAAGCAACGGCTCCTAGAGCAAAGAAAATCCCGTGAGGCATTCCGGAGACGAAGCGTGCTCCGAGCATCTCAATATCACTTTGCGCAAAGCTGGCGCCGAGATTTCCGCAAAGAATAAGACAGGCTGCGATTAATAAATTTATTTTTATATTAGCGTCCCGTCCGAAGAGCAGGAGGCCGATAATTCCGCCGCAGACGCCTGCAGCATAGGCCGAAACGTACAAACCGGCCTGAGGAATCGTCACATGAAGATCCCGGGCGATATCTGCAAGTACGGGAACAATTCCAAGCTCTGCCGCGCCGAGACAAAAGGTTCCGATAGCAAGTGCAGCGATGTGTTTATCAAAGGCCATCTCGATAATTTGTAAATAATTTTTCTTCCGATGTACTGTATCGGTCCTCGTCGAAGGTGTGGAAGAGAATAATGTGAAGCAATA
>NZ_CABSJB010000060.1:0-10927 GCF_902477955.1 uncultured Turicimonas sp.
GCTTTTAACCATCGGCCGCAGAGCGCGGGACTAGGATCTGCATCCCGCGGTGCCTGTGCATTCCCACCCAACGTAGTCCTCGAAACGACAGACTGAGGCTAGTCAACTAGAGGCTTTTTCAAGCCTCGGCCTTCAGGCCGAGGTAGTTGACTTCAACAAACGGTGTTTGAAGAGCAGGAAAATTAAGGAAAACTTGAGAATTAAAACCGTTGTTCTCAAAGTTTCTAGCGAAGGCTCAGGATTTTAGAAGAAAATTTTCCTGATTCTTTCCCCGCGCGCCCAGCTCAAGAACAAAATGGTTAACAAAGATGGAAGAGCTGAACCTCTAGCCGAGGGGAGCGACCGTGGACATCGGATTCCGGGACTGATCGAGGCAAGTCCGGTTGTAAGACTTTTGAAGCAGCCTTAATGAATTAACAGACCTATCAAAATCCAACACGCGCTTAAGTAGAAGCAGCAAAAAGCTCTCCAGCAATAAGGCCCATAATCATTCCGTAATGTTCCTAAGGAAAAGAATGCTTCTAGAATGCGAGCTATGGCTACGAAGGATAAAAGAACAGAGCAGCTGTTTTCTCTTATCAGAAACGGCGCGCAATTAAATGTTTGGGACCAAATCGAACTCGTTTGGCGCTTGAGCCTGCCTGCGATTTTTGCTCAGATTTCTTTCGTGATGGTCCAATACATCGACGCGGCAATGGTCGGTCACCTTGGCGCAAACCCTGCGGCCTCGATCGGCTTGGTCTCTTCCTCCCTCTGGCTCGTATGGGGACTTATCACATCCGTTACAGCAGGCTTTACGGTTCAAGTCGCACAAAGAATCGGCGCAAAACAATTCGATGAGGCACGATCTGTACTCCGGCAGTCATTGTTTGTCGGCGGTCTTATCAGCATAGCAATTGCTATTGTCGGCGTTGCTCTTGCCCCCTATGTTCCGACATGGCTCGGAGGCGCCCCCGAGCTTTATGCAGATGCTAAAACTTATTTCGCCATATTTTGTCTCGGCACCCCTGCCGCCTTTTTAGGCTTTGTTGCTTCAAGCATGCTGAGAAGCACGGGAAATGTGAAACTTCCGAGCATGATTAATATCGGGATGTGCTTCTTGGACGCCATATTTAACTTGCTGCTTATCTTCCCGACTGCCACTTACAAGATTCTGGGGCTTAGCATTACGGTTCCCGGAGCCGACCTTGATGTTGCAGGGGCTGCCTTAGGAACGATCCTGGCAGAATTGGTCAGCACGTGCCTGCTGCTGTGGTTTCTTGTCGTGAAGTCCGACAAAATTGCCCTCGCCGGCCATCCGGGCTCTTTCCTTCCTGAGATATTCTGTATGAGAAGAGTCCTCAGAATCGGTTCGCCTATAGCTGTTGAAAGAATGGCAATGAGCGGAGCGCAAATCGTGACGACGATGATTGTGGCCCCCCCTGGGTCCTCTGTCTTTGGCAGCCCATTCTTTTGCCATCACTGCTGAGAGTTTGTGTTACATGCCGGGTTACGGAGTTGCTGATGCAGCATCCACCATCGTAGGACAAAGCATCGGGGCAAAACGGCCGGACATGGCAAGAAGATTTTCCAAGATCAACGTCATCATGGTCATGGTCATCATGTCGGCTATGGGCGTAGTGATGTACTTAACCGCGCCTTGGATGATCGGTTTTATGACCACCAATCAATCCATTATCGAATTGGGCTCCAGCGCCCTACGAATTGAAGCGTTTGCCGAGCCGATGTTCGCCGCTGCGATTGTAAGCTGCAGTATTTTTGTGAGTGCCGGATTCACTTTGTTCCCAAGTCTTATGAATTTAGGGAGCATGTGGCTCATTCGTATTCCCTTGGCTTACTACCTGGCATCCCGAATGGGATTGGATGGTGTCTGGGTTGCGATGGCCTTTGAATTGTGCTTCAGAGGTGCGATCTTCTTATTTGCCCTTTCAAGGTTTGATTTTTCGAAGCGTCGGGGTATTGAAGATTAACAGCCTTGTCAATAGGCAGAATACCGGCGTTAAGCCGGCATCCTTTAAATCAAAGTGAGATTGATTTCAAATTCGGTTATCAAAATTTCAGGGTAACCAGTACGTTCCTATTGAGAACCTTAAAGCCGTCTTTATCCGCGATAAGGCCGCGAACATCGTCAAGAGACTCAGGGAGAGCGAAAGCCCTATCAATCATCTCGTCCTTCGGATCAATCTCAAAGATACAGTTGAAGTTTTTACTCACCGCAAACAGTTTTCCTTCATACATCGACAAGCCCGTGACGTAAAGTTCACCCAAACTTCGTCCTTCTTTCAGTAGATTAGTTTTAGGGGTAAATTCTCCCGATGTCACCATGTCTTGCATGAGCTGTTTACTAATCACAAATGTTTTGTGGTCACGGTTATTCGGAACGGTTGCCATATAGTTATATTCGCCGTCGGAGGCAGCGCTCATGACATGATGAAACTTAGAGCGAACAGTGTCCACACGGCCGCGTCCCAGAGCCAAGAAATGATCTTCTCCCTTAACAAAGTCCGAGTACCTTCCGATTAGTTGTTTGTCCGGATCGTCAGTCACGTTCTTTTCAAACTTCAGGAAGCTCTTATTAGATCCCATCAACAAGTACTTGCCGTCTTTCCACGGAATAAGGCCAACCGTCGGATCGATCGTGGCAGAATACAAAGGATCCATCTCAAACTCATCGACCAACTTGAGATCGGGGGTCAGGAAGAAAACATTGTTTTTAGAACTGACAACGTATTCTCCGTTGATGAAAGTCAAACTATTCAATGGCTGACGAATTCCGATCTTTTCTTCTGAAACAATTCGAAGTGCTTTCTCTGTTTTCAGAGGTCCCTCTGACGCTTTGTGGTTGAACGAAATGCCTAGCTTCTCTGCGTTTGGAGCAAATGCGAAATCCGGAGCTTTCACATCTCGCTTACCCAAGAAACTGATGGTTTTGAAATGTCCGTCCATTCCTGAGCCGGTATGAATAATATGTTTCGGATCCCAAGAGAACCGAATCGGATCACCCTGACCATAGTTGGGAGGAAATCCCGTCGAAACAGCAGCCTGAAGGCAATTAGAAGCGAGAACAATAGCAGATAGGAAAAAACAAAGTTTTCCCCACCAATTCAGGGTGCGCCAATTATTGCCGTTTTCGCTCGCCGGACCTAATACTTTAGGTGCAAAAAAGAACATAACTCCGAGAAGAATAATGACGGCCCAAAAAACAACCTCAGCCCAAAAATATGTATGAGCACCAAGGACCATTAAGCCAAAGCCTTGATCCAAATCTCGGGCTGAGTGCGGAGCGATATGACGGAAAGATTGCCAAAGACCCACACCGGTGAAAATAAGGAGAGAGGCTATGTACTTGGGTTTAAAGCCGTAACGAACAATGAAAAAAGCACACAGCGCAATGAAAATCATCGCAATTCGCTGTCCCCAACAAAGCGTACAGGGAGAATCGCCGAGGATATACCCGAAAACCATGTTGGCAATGCCGACCGGAAAAAGAAAAACAATGGCTGCAGCAGTGCAGAGAAGGAAATAGAAGAAAGTGCCTCTTGAGGTATCTAAAGAAATATTTTTGTTTTCTGACATTCGATGTCTCCTACAGATTCATGTTGCCTAACAGAGCACCGGATGTATGGCCGACATATAAGTAAATCATAAGAAGCCAGCCAAGCCACATGGCAGTAAAAGCCCAATTCTCTGCTTTGGGTCTTAGCCATATAATCAAAAGCGCTATAAAAGCTAAAATTAGTTGTAAAAATTCCATTATTTTTCCAATTGTGATCGGTTCATCCCAGAGACAAATATCAATTTAACGAGGCAGATAGATGGGAAACCTAAGCCAAAGCATTTGTCTCAAACACTTTCAAAATATCCTGATCACTCCATTAGGGATCTCAAAAGTCGGGTGAGTTTAACATAAATTAAACCTTTACCTGTAAAGAGGTTATTTGGCCTTTAGGAAGCGGGATGTTTGAGAAGGTTGTCCGTGAACATGTTCACACTTTAATTACTGCTGATTAACTCTTTGTATGTCACGCAAAAAAGCTATCAGTACCTCTTAATTTACTGTTTCCCTTCATTAAATTATTAATAAGAAAAACTCAAACCTAGGAGACAAAAATGAGCGCTTGGCTGCAAACCAAAAGCTGGGAAGAAGCAAAGGAAGCAATCGCCAGATCCAAAGGCGTTGCTATTGTCCCGATCGGAAGTGTGGAACAACACAGTTATCACCTTCCATTAGGCACGGATACTTACGTCGCAATGACTATAGCTGAGGAAGCAGCGGAAAAAACCGGTGCAGTCCTGACTCCGCCAGTTTGGTTCGGCTGGAGTCCCCATCACATGGTACTACCGGGGACCGTCACAATCCGACCTGAGGTACTGTCTGAATTGACCTACGACATCATCGAATCCTTGAATGCTCACGGTCTGAATAAGATTATTCTGATCAACGGTCATCGCATCGTGAATGTTGTTTGGATGCAGATCTGCGCACAGAAAGCTCAGAGCAAGCTTGGCTGCACCGTCAAGATTTTTGATCCGGCTTACATGAGCAAGGATATTGTGAAGGAACTGGGCTTCGGTCCGGTCGGACACGCCGAAGAAGTAGAAACTTCTCATATGATGGCTCGCTATCCGGACATGGTTCATTTAGAAAAAGCGATAGACAATCCAATCAAAGATACTCCTCTTTATTCTGTCGATCCGACTTACGAACATGACACACTTTGTTATGTCCCGAGTACGCTTGAACACGCGAAAGCAGCAGCGAAAAAATCCGGCGGTTGTACGGGTGAACCTTCTAAATCCGACGCTCGCCGCGGACAGATCTATCACAACCATTTAGTAAAGAACTTGATCGCTGTCGTTGAGCAGCTTCAAAACGCTTGATCCAAGGAGAACGTTATGAAATCTCTCGGACACAAGCTTTTCTATGCAGTTTTGATCGTCAGCGTCCTTATGGTCAATCCGCCGATTGTCTTTTGGTTTAACGACTATTGCGTAGAACATCCGCTCTTATTGGGCTGGCCAACCATGTACATTTGGCTTGAATTCTGGTTCTTAGTCATGATTGCCGACTTCATTATTGCTGCCTACAAACTCAAAGCGTGGGATTGTCGGCAGGACCAAAAACCCATCGTGCCCGTGCAGCGGCCTGAACTGTAGGAGGTCCAAATGAATATCGGATTAGTGATTTTAGCCGTCTATATCGCCGTACTTTTAGGTATTGCGCTTTATGCCTCCAAAAAAGATAAGAAAAACATCAAGGACTTTGCCACAGGCGGTGGGCTTGGCATTTTCATTCTGACACTGACATTCTCAGCAACCTACCATAGTGCTTATGCCTTTATGGGAGCCGGCGGATTCGCCTACAAAAACGGTATCGGCTGGTGGTGCAACGGATTATGGACAGTTCTTCCGGGCGTCCTCTTCTGGGTTTGGGGGCGGCGCTTTTGGTATTTAGGCAAGCGTTACGGTTATTTGTCTGTATCAGACTACGCCTCTGACGTATATCAATCGAAAACCGTAGGCATTCTTGTAACGCTCATCACGATGATCTTTACCATCCCGTATGTGGCGATTCAAGCCATTGGATGCAGCTACATTTTCCAAACGATCTCCGGAGGCATGCTGAGCTACACCGTTGGAGCATTGATTTTCTTTGCCATCATGATCGTATTGGTCTGGTTAGGCGGGATGAAAGGTGTTGCCATCACCGACGCCGCTCAAGGGGTATTTATGTTCGCCGGCCTACTCGGCGGTTCGCTTTGGGTTATCCTTGCAAATTTCCCATCCGTTGCAGATGCCTACCAAGCAGCGTTCTCTCATACGCCGGAACTCTTCACAATGCCGGAGCCAAACGGCGTCGTAACCGCTCAGGACTGGGTTTCTCGCTGGATCGTCATTACATTCGGCATGATGATGTTCCCGCAGGGCACCTTGCGCTTTTTCGCCGGAAAAAATCTTAACGTCATGAAATGGTCAGCCGTCTTCTCGTCTATCTATCTGACGATGATTTACGTATTTACGCCTTGCGTCGGGATGATCGGCCGACTTTTAATGCCTGATATCGCAGCCCCGGATACGATTTTCCCGGAACTGCTGCTTAAATACACTCCTGCTGTATTTGCTGCACTAATCATCAGCGGAGCTCTCGCAGCAGCCATGTCCACCGGAGATTCTCAGCTGCACGCAACTTCTACAATGGTCGCGACCGATATCTACAAAAAATTCGTGAACAAAAAGGCCAATGAAAACACGCTCTACAACGTCGCAAAGATCGGTGTTTTGATTATCGGTTTGGCATCGGTTGTTTTTGCATTAACTCGCCCAACAGCCCTCGCTGATCTGTTGGTACTTTCTAACGGCGGAGTTGCCGTCCTTGTTCCGGCCGTTATCGGCGGTTTGTACTGGAAGAAAGCAACCCGCGAAGGAGCCATCGCTTCGATCGTTATCGGTGAAATCTGCATGGTATCTATGACTTTTATCTTCAAAGTCTCGCCGTTCGGATTTTCGGGTGCACTCTGCTCGATGCTTATTTCTTTGATTATTTTCGTTAGCGTTTCGTTTATAACAAAGCCTCAAGCGCACACTTCTGAAGTTATTTCTTCAATTAATAGTTATTTTGCAGAAGATAAAGCTGTAGAAGAAACCCAAAACAATCAAGGCGCTTTAGCTATTGATTAAGAAAAAATATATTTTTCTGATTGAGCTCTCTAAGATCAATTCATCTCAGAGAGCTTTTTTTTCTCAATTAGTTTTGTAATAAACGATGAGCCGAGAATCAACACCCGCTAATAATGAAAATTAACGCCAAGAACTTCTTGTTTTTATAGACAAAATGCCTAATTTTTGGGTGAAAAGCTATTCAAAAATTAAGGAGAACCCCAGGGCAACTTTAGTTAAGAATCTTTATAATTTACGGAAGTCTCTCCCCGAAAAATGAGACCTCTCCCTTTAGAGGACACAATTTATGACTTCTATTTCTAGACGTTCTTTTCTTGCCGTAGCCGCGGCTTCAGGTGCCGCAGCCCTTTCCAACACTGTGTCGGCACAAGAAAAACCCAGTGTTTCAGAAAAATTTAAAGATTATCCTGCTGGAGCTAAAAGCGCTGCCAAATACCCAGCATTGCCGGAGCCGCTTCCTGACCTTAGCCTAACAGAGACTTTCTCTCTCGGAAAATCTCCGCTAAACGAAGGATCATGCATTACGGCATGTCACTGGGGCATCGTCCGTCCTCAGGTTCGCGGCGGAAAAATGGTGGCACTTCACCCGTTTGAGTACGACTACGCGCCTTCTCCGAATATTAACGGTCTTTGCAATTTGCCTTATTCTGCCTCAAGAATCCATTATCCGATGGTCAGGGAAAGTTACTTAAAAGATGGTCCCGCCTCTCGAGAAAAACGCGGCACTGACCGCTGGGTAAGAGTTTCGTGGGATCAAGCGTTAGATTTGGTCGCCAATGAGATGAAACGTATTTACGCTGATTTCGGCCCGAGCGCGATGTTCGGTCGTTCTTACGGTTGGATGTCCAGCGGTAAGGTCAATGCGGCCATAAATTTGCAGCAGCGCTTACTCAACCTTTGCGGCGGATTCATCCAAACCACTAACAGCTATTCAACGGCAGCCATTGGCCGTATCTTGCCCTATGTGGTCGGCATGTCGGACCCCACCTCCACGAGCTGGGATAATGTTCTTAAAAACAGTAAACGTGTTGTCCTTTGGGGAGCAGACCCCCTCGTCACAGATGATATTGATTGGGTAACTACTCTGCATAACGCTGCCGGTTACTTTAGAGCCCTCAAAGATTCCGGCATCAAAACCATCTCCATCAACCCTATTGCTACAGACACCGCAGAATATCTCAACAGTGAATGGATTGCACCGATTCCGGGTACTGACTGTGCATTGATGCTAGGCATGATCCACGAGCTGGAAAAGACCGGGAAATGTGATCACAACTTCATCAATAAGTACACCTCCGGTTGGAAAGAATTCAATGCGTACGTCATGGGTAAAACTGACGGTATTGAGAAAACTCCTGCTTGGGCATCCAAAGTGACAGGTGTCCCTGAATCAAGAATCAAATCTTTAGCACACGAGCTTCAGGAAAACCGCACTATGATCATGATGGGCTGGGGGATTCAGCGCATTCAATACGGCGAACAGCCCCATTGGATGGGCTTTGCCTTAGCATCAGCCTTAGGACAGATCGGTTTGCCCGGAGGCGGGATAGGGACAAATTATCAATATTCAAGCGGAGGATCCCCTGCTGCTTACGGTCCTTTTGTCGGCGGCGTGCCTGCTTCGGTCGAACCTGTCCTTCCTTACAACAAGACCTGGAAAGGCAGCAAGGTAATCCCTGTCGCCCGCTTTGTAGACTGCTTCCTGCATCCAGGAAAAACGATCGACTTCAACGGAACAAAGGTCACTTATCCTGAAGTTAAGATGGTAATGTGGGCCGGCGGCAACCCCTTCGCTCATCAGCCTTCGACAAATCAACTGCTGGAAGCATGGAAGATTCCTGAGACTGTCGTAGTAACAGACACGTGCTGGACTGCTACTGCTCGCCATGCGGACATTGTCTTACCCGCTGCAACCCAGTTCGAACACAACGATATTACCAATATCGGAACTTATTCCAATGACGGTATCGTTGCGATGCAGCAGGCAATCGAGCCTCAATATGAATCTAAGCCCGACTATTGGATCTTCAGTGAATTAGCCAAACGAATGGGTTGCGGAGACCAATTCACAGAGGGAAGAAGCGAAATGGATTGGATTAAGTTCATTTACGAGCAGTCCAGGAAGTTCGGAGCACAGATGGGAGTCAAGCTGCCATCCTTTGAAAACTTCTGGAAGAAAGGCTACTTCCTCTATGACGTGCGTCCGCAGGAAAGAGACTATGTTGCATTCGCTAATTTCCGAAAAGACCCGAAGAAAAATTCTCTTGGTACGGAAAGCGGCTTAATTCAGATTTACAGTCCCAAGATAGCAAGTTACGGTTACAAGAGCTGTTTAGGTCATCCGAGTTATTTAGAGCCAACCGAGGGCCTCAATACACCTAACAAGAAATATCCGCTTGCATATATGGCCTGTAAGAGTCGCTATCGTATGCACAGCCAGCTTGACGGTACTTCCAGCCATGATTTTGCAAATATTTTGAAGCGCGAACCGATCTGGATCAATCCGGAAAACGCAAAATCACTCGGTATTGAAGACGGAGATGTCGTTCTGGTTAAAAATGACCGCGGTGCGCTACTAGCCGGTGCTTATGTCACGGACAGAATCAGAAAAGACACGGTTGTTGTTCATCACGGTGCATGGTATGAACCCGTCAAGATGACTGACGGCACTTTATTGGACATTCATGGCAACTCCAACACATTGACTATGGATATTCCTACATCTGATTTAGCTTGCGGCAATGTTGCCTCTTCAGGTCTTGTCAGCGTAACTAAATACACAGGAAAACTGCCGGAAATCAAAGTCTGGGACCAGCCTGAAACTGTCAATCAATAACCTCATTTACTAATCAGACGCCCGGCAACTTGCCGGGCGCATTTTTTAGTCGTCCATGTTTTTTGCAAAATTAGATATAACGGCAAACATGATCGACAGCGATATCAGAAAAGCCTAAAGCCTCTGCTCTTGTTACCTTGCCGCCGGCGACTTCCAACACTTCTTTCAGGATTCTCTCCCCGGCCTGGTTAATCGTTTCTTCTCCCTCCAAAATACCGGCAACATCAATATCCATATTGTCTTTCATTCTTTCCGCAGTCAATGGATTTCCAGTAACTTTAATTACTGGAGCTAGCGTATGGCCGGTCGGAGTGCCTCGGCCGGTTGTGAAGACCACAATCGTCGCGCCCCCGGCGACCATACTCGTGACAGAAGAAATGTCATACCCTGGCGTATCCATAATGAGAGCACCTTTCTTAGTTGGCCTCGCTGCTTCTTGGAGAACCTCGGAAACCGGACGAGTTCCTCCCTTATGGATACAACCAAGACTTTTTTCTTCGATTGTCGACAAGCCGCCAACTTTGTTACCGGGCGTAGGCTGGCCGGATCGGCAATCTTGCCCAGCTAGGGCGAGATGTTTTTCATACTCTTCACAGATACGAATAATCTGATCATGAATCCCGGGTGTTTCCCCGCGTTTGGCGAGAACATGCTCAGCGCCTATGAACTCAACGGTTTCGCTCATCATCGTTGTGCCGCCAAGATCATAGATTCTGTCGGCCATACTCCCGACTGCCGGATTGGACGCAATCCCACTGGTTGCATCCGATCCGCCGCATTTGATCGCAACAAAAAGATCTGAAGCATCACACCCTACTTTTTGCAGCTTGCTTGCCTCTTCAACCATTTTCCGAGCCGCCTCAACGGCAAGAGCTGCTGTTTTGATGGTTCCGCCTTCTTCTTGAATTCCGAAAGAAACGACCGGTTTATCGGACAACTTGCGGATTTTTTCTGCGAGCTCTCGATGCCCGACAGTTTCACATCCAAGTCCAATAACGACAACTCCGAAAACATTAGCGTTTAGCGCAAATCCTGTCAGCACTCGCTGAGTCATTTCTGTATTTGCTGTGACATCAGAGCAGCCGACATTGATAATGACGTTTTTAGTCCCTAGAACTTGAGAAGCAACCACACGGCAAGTTTCTGACGCGCACGCGCAGGAAGGAAGAATGAGAACGTGATTACGTACACCGACAGAGCCGTCTTTTCGTTTGAAGCCTAAAAATTTCATTTGTATTTTCCTTTTAATACGTACTCTTCAGCGTAGGAACGCGGCTGGCTCGCGATATTGAGATGATTCACCAAAGTTCCTTTAGGAATGAACGCAATCGCTTTGCCGATAACTTCGCCATATTTAAGGAAGCTCTGTAAAATGCTTGATTCTTCCCAATGGCCTTTAGAGACTTAATTTTC
>NZ_CABSJB010000061.1:0-10830 GCF_902477955.1 uncultured Turicimonas sp.
GACGACGGATTTGACTCGCCGCTTTCACAGTATCGGGATTGAGAATTTAAACGTGCGCGGTATGATGAAAAACCGTCATTTGTCCAGAGCAGTTGCCGACATGAGTTTTTACGAGTTTCGCAGACAGCTGCAATACAAAACAGCAATGCGGGGCGGCCAGGTAGTAGTTGCGGATAGGTTCTACCCAAGCAGCAAGACTTGTTCTGTTTGCGGCTATAAGCTCGAATCCTTGCCTTTGTCGGTTCGCAAATGGAAATGCCCTGGTTGCGGAACAGACCATGACCGAGACCTTAATGCGGCGATTAATTTGAAGAATATGGCGGTGAGCTCCACCGTGACAGTCTGTGGAGAGGAAGGCTCTGGCTCGAGTCGAAAGACTAGAGTGAAACCGTCTTCGGAGAAGCAGGAAGCAAGCAGTGGATTTAATCAAAAATGATTAGGTTTGCATAGGTATTGCAGAACGGTTGATAGGTGCGGACACGATTCGATGTCTGAGGATCGATTAAAAAATGATTTATGGCAATTGCTGGTTAGAAATCCAAAACCGGGATTTGACCCAATTCCCTTATGGCTAGCAGACATGAACTTTGCTACAACCCCGTGCGTAATCGAAACAATCAAAAAACGGTTGGATCATCCAATCTTTGGCTATTTTGCACCCTCTGGAGAATATTACGAAGCAATCAAGAAATGGCAAAAAGACAGCTTCGGCGTAACGGATTTGTCAGAGCAAAACATTGGGTACAAAAACGGCGTCTTAGGAGGTGTCACAAGCGCCTTATCCGTCTTCACGGATCGGGGAGGAGCAGTCCTTGTTCACTCACCCATTTATTCTGTTTTTTTAACTCAGTTAAAACGAAATGGTTACGAGATTGTTTTGAGTGATTTGGTCGAAGATGAAGCTGGAGTTTGGCGAATGGATTTCGCTGATATGGAAAGAAAAATCCAACCACACAAAATCCATACTCTCCTTTTTTGTTCCCCTCATAACCCGACTGGCCGGGTATGGAACCGAGAGGAGCTGGAACGGTTATCAGATCTCTGTGAAAAATATGATATTTACGTTATCTGTGATGAGATCTGGGCTGATTTCACTTTATTCGGAAACCACCACATTCCGCGTCAAACTGTGTCTCCGACACTAAAAGAAAGGACAATGGCTTTTTACTCTCCGTCAAAGACCTTCAATTTAGCCGGTATCGTCGGTGCATACCATATTGTTTATAACCAGAGACTGCTGGATCGACTTTCTTGGCAGAGCTGCACGTCTCACTACAACGATATGAATGTTCTGACAATGCATGCACTAATAGGTGCTTACTCAGAGCAGGGAAGAGTCTGGCTAGATGAACTTAAGCAAGTTCTTGAAGAGAACGTTACTTATGCCACTTCTTTTATTCATCAAAATTTTGAGGGCGTCCGACTGGTTAAGCCTCAAGGCACATTCGTGATGTTGCTTGAATGTTCTCAATGGTGTCAAAAACATGGGGTAGCCATAGAAGAAGTTTTATTAAGAGGGGTTGAAGCCGGTGTTATTTGGAGAGACGGGAAGGCTTTCAATGTTCCATGCGGAATCAGAATGAACGTTGGGATTCCGTTTGCAAAGATGAAGGAAGTGTGCGACCGACTTCTCAAGTACGTTTTTATTTAATCCGGGAGATTGAAGACTAGTTGTCGGATTTGAGAAAATGGCTTGGACAAGCTCCGTAAAGATTCTTGAACTGAATGGAAAATGCCGATGCGTCCTTATAGCCGGCCAAAATTGCAGCTGATTTCACAGGAAACCCGTTCGCAATTTTTTCAAGAGCAAAGATAAGGTGCATCCGGTGTTTCCAATCTCGGAAGCTCATACCGGTAGCTCGGATAAAGTGACGGGTGAAGGTTCGTGGGGTCATATTTAATTTATTGGCTAGCTCTTGTGCACTAGTTGACCAGGCACGATGATAAAGTAAATCGTTGAGCGCTGAACGTAACGGTTCTTCTTCCGGCAGTAAGACGTCTGCGTTAAAAGCTTTTGTCTCTTGGACTAAAAGCAGAAGAAGGCGTCTCATTTCCTGCTTTGCCCCGGGGAATTGGTGCTGAAAAAGAGTTGCGATAAGTTCTCGAATTAGAGCAGTTGCAGCAAAGACCTTAATGCTTTTTGATTCAAAGATATCTTTGTATTCGCTCTTATCAAAATACAAAGAACGCATTTTAGTTGCCGATAGAAATGTAATTGAATGCTCTATGCCGGCCGGAATCCAAAGAGCCTGATAAGGAGCAATTATCCTTCTTCCTTGGCGAGTGGCGGCAAGCATTACGCCTTCGCAAGCATAGAGAAGTTGGGCTCGGGAATGTTTATGGGAGGGCCGCATTTCTCCGGCGATATAGTCTTTAGAGATGGATTGCCACTTGTCAGAGGTTTCGTTTTGCATTTTTGATTGTTCTGGTCAAGAACTAGGTTCGTTTTGTTATTTGGGTTTATCCAAGAGGTTGAGAGAGCACCTCTCTAAAAGTTCAAGTCAAGTCATCATTATATTTTTACAAGGAGTCGAAATGATAAAAAGTACCGATCACAACGATGCGATTATCCACCAAGAGTGGTGTTCTCCTTGCGGCTGGCTAGATTTAGCATCTATCGGGAACAGCCTTGTCATGAGCGATTGGGTGGAAGGTTGGCATCGTTTACCGACGTTAAGTCGTTTTCGTCGTTTGACAAAGAAAGAGTTTGAAGCCGGAACTTCTCCAGTTATTGAAAAAGCGAAAGCGCAGCTGAACGAATATTTTCAAGTCAAAAGGGAAGATTTTGATCTTCCGCTGGAATTTATAGGAACAGATTTCCAGAAACGAGTTTGGACTGCTCTTCTGCACATTCCCTTTGGTGAAACAAAGAGCTATGGTGAGATAGCTGCAACTGTGGGATGCCAAGCTTACCAGGCTGTCGGAGGGGCCGTTGGAGCTAATCCTCTCTCTATTATTGTTCCTTGTCACAGAGTTATTGGAGCGAACGGTAAGCTCACCGGCTATGGTGGGGGCTTTGAGGCTAAAACCTGGCTGTTATCACATGAACGTGCAAAGTTCTTTCCTTCTTGAGCTCAAGGATCTAGAAGAGACAACTGCGAATCCAAGGAAGTTTCAATGAGGACGGTTGAAAGTGGCACAGTAAATGGAGATACCTGACTTCCTCTCTGTAATAGCAGGATCAAATAAAAATGAACAAAATAAATCGAAATGTGATTGTAATGTTTGAGGTAAAGCTATTACCTGACAAAACAGATCTCTATCTCAAGGTAGCAGAAGAACTTAAACATCTTCTCAATGGGGAAGAAGGACTCGTCCGTACAGAAAGATTCGTCAGTTTGAAGGACGAAAACAAGCTTTTGTCTTTGAATGTCTGGAAAAGTGAAAAAGATGTTGACAGATGGAGAAACACAATAGAACATCGGATATCTCAGAAAGAAGGACGGTCTGAACTGTTCGAGAGTTACAGAATAACCGTTGCTAATGCAGTAAGGGAATACGGGAACAAAGAGCGGGAAGAGGCACTGGAAGATTCAAATAAATACTTTCTGGAAGAAAACGATGAAGGATGAGGCTTTCTTCTTTTATGGCGATAAGGAAATCAGTTTCCTTAAAGCCAGAGACAAGCGGCTAGGAGAGGTCATCGATAAAGTCGGCCACATTGAAAGAGAGGTTATTCCGGATTTATTTTCCGCGCTGGTCCACTCAATTGTCGGTCAACAGATTTCTACTAAGGCTCACTCCACAATTTGGCAGAGGATGACGAATGAACTTGGATATCCGCTGATTCCCACACATATTGCAGGTTTGGATAAAGAAACTTTACAAACCTTTGGCATTACCTTTAAGAAAGCGGAATATATCAAGGCAGCAGCTAAGAAGGTTGTGGACGGAGATTTAGACATTGAGAGGCTCAAGTCTTTGCAAGATAACGAAGTCTGCAAAGAATTGGTAAAGCTCGATGGAGTTGGAATTTGGACGGCAGAAATGCTATTAATTTTTTCAATGCAGCGTCCAAATATATTGAGCTTCGGTGACTTAGCCATCTTGAGAGGAATGCGGATGGTTTACCATCATCGACAAATCTCTAAAAAGCTTTTTGAAAAATATAAAAAGCGTTTGTCTCCTTACGCATCTGTGGCAGGTCTTTACTTTTGGGCGGTTGCTGGCGGAGCTGTCCCGGAAATGAAGGACTATGCACCTAAAAACTGCTCGCTGAAAACAAAGATAAATTTTGAAGTTTTGAGAGAATAAAGCTCCGCAACGTTGTCCGGTGAAAGTCAGGTTAGTTTGTAAAGAAGAAATAGAGTTTTTCAGCAAAGCTCATGAGTGCACCTGCAATTTTCAGGAAGAAAGGTGCAGCCTTCTTCATGCTCAACTGACTTTTTGAAGTCCTGAAAAATTAAAAATATTATTGCTGTCCTGCCAGAGATCAAAAAATCTGGTTCTAGATTGAGAATACCAAGCCGGATGCTTTAAGTACCACCTAACCGTATCATTCAGAGCGGCTTTTATTTCTTTTGGATTTTCAATCTGCAAAGGAATGAGTTCATTCTCCCAGCTGTTAGAAATTCCATTTTGAATCGCCGGGGCATCCAGTTCATCAATCAAAGCTTGATACTTTCCCATTGGAGGAGGAACTTCTGCATTGAGAACATCACAGATGGAGTTAGCAATCTCAAGCTGAGAAAGTTGGGAGCCCGGGGGAAGAAGACGGTAATGCTTTCCAAGCTCCCCGTTCTGTTCTATGTAAAGAAGGGCCGATACAACATCGTCCACGGAGACGAGAGGATCGTCAATAAGTGCTTCCGGAACGACCGGAATGCTTTCTCCTTCGATCGCACGGTAAATCATGAAAGGAGTGGGGCTGTCTGGTTGTTGGAATGGACCGAAAACCGAAGGAACGGATAAAGTTATTATAGGCAGCCCCTGTGAGGCGTAACCGTCAATCATCTGTACAGCTTTTTCTGAAAAACCATTTTTGCAGGTTCTGGTTGTCAGAAAAATAATCTTTTGCGCATTCTCAGGGTTCCGAACAAACCTGTTTCTCCAAAGAGTTAAGGAATCTAAGAAAGTCTTTAATCCCTCTAGAGCATCCTCCACAGACTTATTCCTGGGAGCTATCGTGACAAAGATTGTATCTACTGCAGCTGTAAGAAGCGCTTGACGGACTTCATCAGCATGGGAAACGTCGCAGCGGGCAAAAATATGGTGTGGCTTCTGCATCAAATCAGCGATATTGAGCAGATTCCCCGAACCCGAAAGGTTATCAAAATTATAAACCTGCCGATTTTCTTCAATAAGACGATAGGCGAGGTTGGTGCCAATGAAGCCGGCACCACCAAAAACTGCAACACGTTTCAAACTTGCACCTCATATTATTGGTTTCATTTTATTTAACCGTTGTCCAAATTAAAATTGGGATTTGTTATAGAGTAAAAATACTTAGTACTTACCGCCTATATCTTAATTTGTCAGTTTTAGGGGTTAAATGGAATTAAAACCTTTGACATTTGTCATTTATTTCATAATGTAAGAGCATAATTTCGCTATATTACAAATTTATTTAATATGACTAAATAAACTACCTATCCATGGAAATTACTAAGGATTGTGAGGTGGATAAATCACAGACTTATTTAGATTTTTCTTCACCCCTGTAAACAACACGGACAATACTACCAATAATTTTCAAGTTTTCATTTAACCAAATTAAGAATTGGTATACAAAATAACAAGGATTTACAGAATTGGTGCCATTTTTTAATTTGGGCCACGTTTTTCCTCAGACAAGAACATTTCGGTGCTATTTGTATATCATTGAAGCCTACTCAAACAAAGGAAAAAAATGATTAGATATTTAACAGCTATTACTGCCGCAGTTATTCTTTCTACAGGAGCTGCGGCTCAAAGCATCCAACTAAAGTCATTGCCGGCTGGTTCAAATCTTACATTTGTTGCACAAGCAAGTTCGGAAATTCCGAATGATCTGGCAGTGATGGTTTTTTCGGCTGTTTCTGAGAGTGAGGATCTTCCTACGGCTCAGTCAAATCTAAATGGGATCATGGCCGAGGCACAAAAGACTATCTCTGATTTTTCCTCTTTAGCAAAAATTCAAAATTACGGTTACTCCGCTTTTCCTGTCTATTCCAAGCCAAAAGCAGGGCAGGCCCCTGAAATTGTCGGTTGGAAAGCCGTCCAGCGTATCCAGGTTCAGACAGAAGATATTGAAGGAGTTCCTGCTCTAGTTCAAACTGCACAAAATGCCAAATTGGCTTTAGACAATATTAACTACGGCCTGACAAAGGCAACCAAAGAACTTACTCAGGAAAAATTAATTGGCATGGTTGTTGAAAACGTCAACAAAAAGGCAGCTAATGTTGCATTGGCCATGAAACTTCCGGTTGAAACTTTTTATATAGAAAAGCTTGAGTTTAACCAAGGTTTTGATTCTGCTCCAAGAAACTTCGCTGTGCGTTCCATGATGGCTGCTGATTCTTCTGCAGGGGTGACGATGCCGTCTTTCGAAGCGGGTACTTCAAATGTAGAGCTATCCGCACGGGCAAGTCTGAAAATTCTACCCGACAACCCACAGTAACCCGACTGCAAACCCGAATGATTAGTTGAAAATCGGTTAATTTTGCGTTTTTGTTTGCTCTTTGGCGCTCATGCACTAGGGTTTTTGACTAAAATAATCAAGATATGCACAAACAGTCGCAGAAGTTGATTGAATCTGCGGAAACTAATAAGGAGATTTATTCGTGAGACCAAATTCATCCCACCCCATTCTTGCTAAAGAAGGTTGGGGCATCATAGGCGCTTCAATTTTTGTGGCCCTTCTTGTTTGGCTCCTTTTCGGAGGATTTATATCCTTCCTTTGCTTTGTCCTGTTGGCCTTCGTTATTCAGTTCTTCAGAGATCCGCCCAGGGCAGTCAGCCAGACACCTCATGCTGTATTAGCCGGTGCTGACGGCAGAATCTGCAAGATTCAAAAATGTATTAACCCGTATACAGGCAAGGAAGAGATGCTCATCTCTACCTTCATGAATGTTTTCAATGTTCACTCAAACTACTGCCCCGTTGGCGGTAAAGTTGAAGCCATCGAATATATCCCCGGTTCTTTCGTTAACGCCGACCTGGACAAGGCCAGCGAACAAAATGAAAGAAACGCTGTTGTCGTCAAGTCCGATGAAGGTCCTGTTATCACTTTCGTGCAGATTGCCGGCTTGGTTGCACGCCGCATCATTTGCCATCTGCATGTTGGTGAAGAAGTTGAAAGAGGACAGAGATATGGTTTCATCCGTTTCGGATCCAGAGTTGACATCTATGTTCCTTTGAATTCAGAAGTTTTAGTTTTCGTAGGACAGAAGGTCAGAGCCACTGATACAGTGATCGCCCTTTTGAATCCGGAAAAATTAGAAGAACCGGTCCAAGGTCAGCCTGTCCCTGAATTAGAAGCTTCTGAAAAAGTTGAAATCCCGGTTGCTCAACCGGCTCAAACAGCTGAAAAACAGGAGGCATAAATGCCCACACCAAGCGATAAGATGAAAGCCGCTCGCTCGAGAAGACGTTTAAATCTAGCTCCTAGACCCCGTATCACTCCTCAGGCTATTGTCAAGGAAAGAATTGACACGGTAAAGAAGAAGGGGATCTATCTTCTTCCGAACTTATTTACTCTTTCCAGCCTTTTTTCGGGCTTTTTCGCAGTAGTCGTAGCAATCCAAGGAGATTTCGAGAAAGCTGCTATTGCCATTTTCGTCTCCATGGTGTTGGACGGATGCGACGGACGCGTAGCGCGTTTGACTCATACTTCCAGCCAATTTGGTGTTGAATTCGACTCCTTAGCAGATATGTGTGCATTCGGCATGGCACCGGCTTTAGTTATGTATCAGTGGTGTTTGCATGATCTCGGACGTCTGGGTTGGGCGGCTGCCTTTGTTTACTGTGCAGGTGCGGCTCTGAGACTGGCACGCTTCAACACTAATGTCGGTGTGGTCGATAAGAGCTTCTTCCAAGGTCTTCCTTCTCCGGCAGCGGCTGCTCTTGTGGCTGGCTTCGTTTGGCTTGCTGCTGATCAAAGAATTCCGGTTAATGCTGCATGGCTGCCTTGGCTCGCCTTGGTTATCACCGTTTATGCCGGCTTAACCATGGTTTGCAACGCTCCTTTCTATTCCGGAAAGAGCTTCCATTCCGGTAAGAGTGTTCCTTTCTGGGTTCTGATTGCTGCCGTAGTTGTTTTGTTTGTTGTAGCAAATGATCCTGCTTTGGTTGTATTTGTCCTCTTCTGCTGCTACGCGCTCAGCGGATTTATTTACCAGTTCTATCTTTGGTACACAGGGCAAGATAATCCGGTCAGACCCAAAGAAGATGAGATCGAATTAGACGAACCCGAAGAGCCTGTTGAGGCTCAAGATCGGCAATAATTAATTTGATCAAAGTTTGGCGCCCGAGTGGCGCCTTTTTATTTGCCAAAAACTACGATTTCTTTTCACACCTCAATATAATTGATAGGATTAGATACAACTCTAAGCCTATAAACCTTAAATTCAGAAGACCATATGAATACACCGGAAAAATTAATCATTTTTGATACCACTCTTCGAGACGGTGAGCAAAGCCCGGGCGCCACGATGGGGCAGGCAGACAAATTAAGAATTGCTAAACAATTGGAAAGAATGGGAGTAGACGTTATCGAAGCTGGTTTTGCAGCAAGTTCTCCCGGTGATTTCGCAGCTATTCAAGCTATTGCTCAGGTCGTTAAAAACTCAACAGTTTGTTCTTTGGCACGAGCAAACCTTAGAGATATCGAAAAGGCCGGCTTGGCTATTCAAGCCGCTCCCAGAAAGAGAATTCATACCTTTATTGCTACTTCTCCCCTGCATATGGAGAAAAAGCTCAATTTGCAGCCGGGCCAAGTAATTGAAGCTGCGGTTTCTGCGATCCGTGAGGCTAAAAAATACACGGACGATATCGAATTCTCCTGCGAAGATGCCTCCAGATCTGAGCCTGAATTTTTATATCGAATCATTGAGGCGGCTATCAGAGAGGGAGCAAACACGATTAACATTCCGGATACCGTCGGATATGCCGTTCCATCCGTTTTCGGAGAATTTATAAAGAATCTGAGAGAGCATGTGTACAACTCAGATCAAGCTATTTGGTCTGTTCACTGTCATAATGATCTCGGTTTAGCGGTGGCTAATTCTCTCTCCGGAGTCCACTTCGGAGGCGCTCGCCAAATTGAATGTTCTATCAACGGTCTGGGCGAAAGAGCAGGCAATTGCGCTTTGGAAGAAGTTGTAATGGCCGTTAAGACCAGAAAAGATTTCTTTAACCTCGGCTGCTATATCGATACAAGACAACTGGTTCCAGCTTCTAAGTTGGTTTCTTCTATCACAGGATTCCCGATTCAGCCGAACAAGGCCATCGTTGGTGCCAATGCGTTCTCTCATGCTTCCGGTATTCACCAAGACGGTGTTTTAAAAGCTAGAGACACTTACGAAATCATGACGGCTGAGGAAGTTGGCTGGAATACCAACAAGCTTGTTCTCGGCAAATTGTCAGGTAGATCTGCCTTCCGTCAGCGCGTAAGAGAACTCGGTATTCCTACAAAGAGTGAAGAAGAAATTAATGAAGCTTTTGCTCGTTTTAAAGAGCTCGCAGATAAAAAGACGGATATTTTTGATGAAGATATTCAATCGTTATTTGATGAGCAATACACAGAGCAACAAAACATTAAGTTTGTTTCTTTGAAGCAGGCTAGTGAAACCGGCAAGCGCCCGTATGCAGAGATTGTTTATCTGGAAAATGGTGTAGAACGTCACGGACAAGCCGAAGGAAACGGTCCGGTCGATGCTACTTTCAATGCGATTGAAAGCTGTGCGAAGAGCGGAGCAGAACTTCTTCTTTACTCCGTGAATGCTTTGACTCTTGGAACCCAGGCCCAGGGGGAAGTTACAGTTCGATTGTCATTTGGCGGCAGAATGGTCAACGGCAATGGAGCTGACCCGGATATTTTAGCAGCTTCGGCTAAAGCCTATCTGGATGCATTGAATAAACTCAATGTTGTAAGAGAGAAGAAGAATCCGCAATTCGGAAACGATGCGGCAGCGGTCTAATTTCTTGTGATTTCAATTCAACACGGCACATGAAAGTTCGAACTTTTATGTGCCGCTTCCTTTACAGCGGAGCTGAAGACGCGCTGTTGATTTTCTAAATGCCTTTCCCAAGATTCTTTTATCAATAAAGAATTTTTTATCAGAAAGGCCCGTAAAAGGGGCTGTTGCAAAATTCATTATGCAAAGAAGAATTTTTCAGCCCCTTCTTAATTATTTAGAAGTAATAAATATAAGAATTAATTCTTTGATCTAAAAGCAAATTGAGGGTGCCGACCCTTCTGTTGCTTTGGCAAGAGCAACAATGAAATTACTCGCCATATATATCAATTTGACGTTTTAGAGGACCTCTTTCTTTTCTGTTGTCCTCACTGTCCAAAAATGTGGATAACTTTGGACGTATTAATGGGAGTTCTTTGAAGGCTTGATTTTGGAAACTACTAAAAAAATAAAAGTAGAACAATCAATTACCGTAAAAAAGCGATATAAAAAAGGGATGTTTTGCATTCGAAAAAATCGAATTTTGCAACATCCCCATATAAGGGCCGAATCTAAAATTTTTTTCAGTCAGGCGTATTCTGCTGTTCAATGTACTGGTTGATAATCGAAGTAGGGGAGCCTCCACAACTTGCAATGAAATAAGAGGGCGACCAGAGAGTAGTTGACCATAATTGACTACGAATGGAGCGATATTTCTTTTTTCTAATAAGACGGC
>NZ_CABSJB010000062.1:0-10542 GCF_902477955.1 uncultured Turicimonas sp.
CCCCCTCGCATGTGAATGTCGTGAATCTGGTCAGGTCGGGAACGAAGCAGCCATAACGATCCTAGCAGTGCCGAGGTGTGGTCCGCTTTTCGTTTTCTTTCCTTTTTCTTCGCTTGCATAGCGCTCAAATTCATCTAAAATTCTTCAATTCGGAACAGTTTTACCTCCTGCGAAACGATTTGGTTGCGAACCGAATCTTTAAGAGATTTTTTCCATGGCTTATCAGGTTTTAGCTAGAAAGTGGCGTCCACACGATTTTTCTACATTGATCGGGCAAGATCACGTTGTCCGTGCTTTGACTCATGCTTTGACAGAAAATCGTCTTCACCACGCTTATTTGTTTACGGGAACTCGCGGTGTAGGTAAAACAACAATCTCCAGAATTTTGGCCAAGTGTTTAAATTGTGTAGGAGAAGACGGGAAGGGCGGTATCACCGCTCATCCTTGCGGTGTGTGTGAGGCTTGCAGAGCCATTGATGAAGACCGTTTCGTGGACTATATCGAAATGGACGCGGCTAGTACGCGCGGTATTGACGATATGGTATCTCTCCTTGAAAGAGCGAAGTACGCACCTACAAATGCCCGTTTCAAAGTCTACATGATCGACGAAGTTCATCAGCTGACCACCCAGGCATTTAACGCCATGCTTAAAACCTTGGAGGAACCTCCCGAGTACGTCAAATTTATTTTGGCGACAACCGATCCGCAGAAGGTACCGGTTACCGTTCTTTCTCGCTGCCTGCAATTTAATCTTAAGAGCTTGTCTCCGATGTTAATTTCAGGACATATGGAAGAACTTCTTAAAAAGGAAGGATTCCCTTACGAGTTGCCGGCATTACGGATGTTGGCAACCGGAGCACGCGGTTCCATGCGCGACGGCTTGTCTTTATTGGATCAAGCCATAGCCTTCAGTGCCGGTAACCTGACCTTAGAAAACGTCAGAGAGATGCTGGGAACAATTGATTCAACAACCTTGATTCGATTGTTGGGAGCTTTAGCGAATCGAGACCCTGTTCAGGTCATGCAGGTGGCCGATGAGATTGGCGCCCGCAGCTTATCCTATACCCAGGCTCTCAAAGATATGGCATTGCTGTTCCATAGAATTTCTATGGTCCAAATGCTGCCTGCTTCTCTAAACCCGGAAGAACCGGACTCGGACGCTGTCAAATCTCTTGCTCAGGCTTTTGCACCCGATGAAGTTCAGCTCTACTATCAGATTGCTATCCATGCTAGAAACGAGATAAGTCTTGCTCCGGATGAATACTCTGGTTTCACAATGGCTTTAATGCGCATGATGGCATTTGCGCCTGCAGAAACCAAAAATTCGAAAAAACCGGTGGTTGCCCCGATGAAGGGACTGGAGGCCCCCGCTCCTCGGTCGCCGGAAGCTCCGGTTTCAACAGCTCCTGCGGCTGCGGCTCCTAAACCGGAAGCCCAAGTAGCATCTGTCTCTCCGGTGCCCCCTAAACCAACTTCGGTAATGTCCGTTCCGGTTGCGAGCAAAGATCCCGGAGATATTCCTCCTTGGGAAGAAAGTCCTGTGTTAACAGGCTCAAAAAAAAAATTAATTGAGGACAATTCTCCCGCTTCCGCTCCAACCCCGTCAGAGGAAAAGTCTGCGGTTTCAGCTCGAGGTTCTTCCCCGCAGCTTCAAGAGAGTCCGAAAGAACTTCTTCCGCAAGATGATCAAGATGATGTTCCTTGGTCCTATGATGATTATGTATCCGAGGGGGGAGCAGGAGAAAGCGGGGAAGATGAATATATTCCTCAGAAGAGAACCATCGTTCAGGAACGAGATGAGTTTGAAGGTGTGCCTGTTCAGATGAATCCGTGGCTCGAAGCTGCAAAAAAAATAAAGCTCATTGAATCTTCTCAGCCTTTAGTTGATCTGTCCGAACTCGAAAGTTTTGACGGGTCTAACATGGTTCTGACCACAACATTGGAAGCATTGACGCATGAGGAACATGTTTCAGCTCTGCAAAAGGAACTTCAGAAACATTTCGGCCCTCAGCTTCAGCTGAAAGTTAAATTTGTTTCCAAAGGAAAAGGGCAAACACTCAAAAGGCTCAGAAAGCAAGAATTAATAGAAGAAAAAATTGAAAAGTTGGATAGAATCTCGAAAACAAAATTAGTCAAAGAGATCTTGAATACTTTTGGTTCTACGATTTCGATTGACAATGTCACGTTGTATGACAAAAACGACACGCCCCGTGTTATTTGATTTAAAGGAAATATAAATGCGTAATTTCGGTGGAATGGGCCAGATGGGCCAAATGATGAAACAGGCTCAGATGATGCAAAACAACATCAAAAAAGCCCAGGAACTGTTAGCAACTATCGATGTTACCGGTGAAGCCGGCAACGGTGCCGTCAAGGTAACCATGAGCTGCAAGAATGTTTGCAAGAGAGTCGAAATTGATGACTCCCTCGTAGGCAGCGTTGAAGACAAAGATATGCTCGAAGATCTTTTGACTGCTGCTCTTAACGACACTCAAAAGAAAATCGAAGCTGAAGTTGAACAAAAAATGGCTGCTGCAACCGGCGGCATGAAGCTTCCTTTCTAATCTCGTGGCTTCAGTTAGTACCATAGAAGAGCTGATTGATTCTTTGCGGCAGCTGCCCGGCATCGGCCCGAAAGCTGCCCAGAGAATGGCTTATCAGCTTTTAACCTCTGATAAAGAAACGGCTTCTCGATTAGGCAATGCTTTGCTCAACGCGGTGAAGACCGTTAAGCGCTGCCCGCGCTGTAATAATCTGACCGATAAAGATATTTGCAAATATTGCTCCAGCATTCACAGAGATGATTCTCTTCTGTGCGTGGTTGAAAATGTTGCAGATATGATGGTCATTGAGCAAAGCTTATCTTGGAACGGCAGATACTTCATTTTGATGGGCCGTCTTTCACCTTTAAACGGCATCGGACCCAATGAGTTGGAGTTAGGCCATTTAATCGACAGAGCCTCTGAGCCTGAAGTTAAGGAAGTCGTAATTGCCACTTCTTTTACGGCCGAGGGGGAGGCAACTGCCCTTGCAATTACAGAATTGCTGGCAAAACATGCTCCACAGGTCAAAGTAACCCGTATTGCTAAAGGAATTCCCGCCGGTGCGGAGCTCGAATACACCGATGTCAATACGGTAGCTCAGGCGATGCTTAACCGTCGTATACGGGAAAATAATTAGTCAAACTTCTGAAAATCAATAAATTTCTAGGTATTCTGTTACTTAGTTAAACAAATTTATTGGATCTAAAAGTGAATCACACTATTGCGACAATGAGCAGCTCCGGAATGACCGCCGGCGCAGCTATGCCGTGTTTCGTGGGAAACACTGGCGTCGCATTTTCAATGAATTCTGTTTGCAGCGAAAACGGTTTGGGCCTTTTGCTAGGTTTGTTGCGACTTACTTTGCGCAAAAGACGGCTGTTTTTGTAATCCTAGTTGGAAATTGAAATAAAAAGTGGTAGCAGAAACAGTCCGTGAAAACGGACTTTTTTATTGAGGAAAAATTATGAAGTTCACTCGACGTACGATTATTGCAGCCGCAGCAGCCGGAACATTTGCCATGATGGCCCCTGGTATGAGCACTGCTTTTGCAGCAGAAAAAACTGACATCACCATTGCTGTTGGAGGAAAGAGCCTCTACTACTACTTGCCTTTGACAATTGCCGAACAGCTTGGTTATTTCAAAGATGAAGGCCTTAATGTCAAGATCGTCGACTTCCAAGGCGGTTCCCGTGCCCTTCAGGCAGTCGTGGGAGGCAGCGCTGACGTAGTATCCGGCGCATTCGAACACACAATTTCCATGCAGGCCAAGAAACAGGCGATGACCGCTTTCGTTCTTCAAGGCCGAGCTCCTCAGTTGGCAATGGTTGTTTCTACAAAGAAAATGCCGAATTACAAACAGCTTAGCGATCTGAAGGGCAAGAAAATCGGCGTAACCGCCCCTGGCTCTTCTTCTCAGATGGTAGCCAACTATATTTTGGCTAAAGGCGGCCTCGGTCCGAAAGATGTTGCCTTTATCGGCGTAGGTTCCTCCTCCGGTGCCGTTGCTGCTTTGAGAAGCGGTCAGATTGATGCTTTGATCAATTTGGATCCGGTTATCACTCTTCTTACTCGTAACGGCGACGCAAAAGTGGTGGCAGATACACGTAAAGTTGCTGAGTCCGAAAGCTTCTTCGGAGGCACTCTTCCAGCCGGATGCTTATATGCTCCGACTTCCTTCGTAGAAAAGAATCCGAAAGCAGTTCAAGCATTGACAAATGCTATTGTCCGCGCCGACGAATGGTTGTCTAAGGCCACTCCGGAAGATGTCGCAAAGGTTGTTCCTGAATCTTACTTGATGGGCAACAGGGATGTATATTTGGCAGGCTTCGAAGGCAACCGCGAAGCACTCTCTCCGGACGGTAAATTCCCGGAAGGCTGTGCAAATATCTCCTTGAACGCATTGAAGACTGTTAATGACAAAATTGATCCGGCCAAGATTGATTTAAGCAAGGTATATACCAATAAATTTGTTGAAGAAGCTTTGAAAAAATACCCTGCAAAATAATTAAGATATTGGGATCGCACCTGCGATCCCAAGAGTCCTATTAAATTAATCTAAAAGAAAATGAATCATCCTGCTTTGGAATTTACAGAGGTAACGTGCAGTTTTGTTACACCTGACGGGAATCATTACACCGCCGTCAGAGACGTTAATTTAACGATTGGTGACGGTGAGTTCGTTAGCGTAGTCGGGCCGACCGGCTGCGGTAAATCCACTTTATTGAATATGTCCGCTGGACTGCTCTCTCCTTCTAAGGGAACCGTTAAAGTTTTCGGAGAAGAACTTACCGGCCTTAATAAACGTGCCGGCTATATGTTCCAGGCAGAAGCCCTCATGCCGTGGCGTACGGCAATAGCAAATGTTTCAGCGGGTTTGCAGTTTGCAGGGAAACCTCAGAACGAAGTAAAAGAAATGGCAGAGCATTGGCTGGCCAGAGTCGGTCTGAGAGGTTTCGAAGACCGTTACCCGCATGAATTGTCCGGAGGCATGAGAAAAAGAGTCGCTTTAGCACAGACTCTGATTATGGATCCGGACATTATTCTTATGGACGAACCTTTCTCAGCCTTGGATATTCAGACTCGTCAATTAATGGAAAATGAGGTTTTGGATCTCTGGGCTCAAAAGAAGAAGGCTGTTCTCTTTATTACTCATGACTTAGATGAAGCCATCTCTATTTCTGACCGAGTTGTCGTGATGTCAGCCGGTCCGGCTTCTCATCCAATCGGTGAATTCGTTATTGATATCGCCAGACCCCGCGATGTTGCCGAAGTTAGAGTAACACCAAGATTTATTGAATTGCATAATGCTATTTGGGCTGACTTACGTGAAGAAGTTCTCAAGGGCTACGAAAATCAAAGAAACAAGGTGAAAGCATGAAGAACTCAAGCATCCTTCAGTCAAAAACAAAATTAACTGCCTGTCAGCTTCTTTTGCTTGTCGTCATTTTCTTCTTTTGGTGGTTAATGACCAAACCGGGTTTAATCCCGCCGTTTGTATTTGAAGACGATAATCAGGCTGCTTTTTTCTTCGGAGAGCCTGTACAAATCTGTCAAGTAATTTGGGATTGGTTCTTTGTTAATCTGGAAATTTATCCCAACTTGGCCGTTACGTTGACGGAAACTGTACTTGCCTTTGTATTCGGTACCGTAGCCGGTCTTATCGTCGGTTTATGGCTTGCCTTGGCTCCTACGGCCGCTGCAATCTTAGATCCGTATATCAAGGGCCTTAACTCAATGCCTCGCGTTATTTTGGCGCCTATTTTCGGTGTTTGGTTCGGCTTAGGAATCGGTTCTAAAGTTGCTCTTGGTATCACTCTTGTATTCTTCATCGTTTTCTTCAACGTTTATCAAGGTGTTCGTGAAGTTAGCCCTAATGTTCTGGCCAGCGCCAGAATGCTCGGTGCCAACAAGAGCCAACTCTTGCGCTACGTTTATCTGCCAAGTGCTACAAGCTGGGTATTCTCCTCTCTCCACTCTTCCGTGGGCATGGCTTTCGTCGGTGCGGTAGTCGGTGAATACTTAGGTTCCGCCATGGGTGTCGGTTACTTGATTCTTCAAGCGGAAAGTACATTTGATATCAACACCGTGATGGCCGGTATCCTAGTGCTGACATTCTGTGCTTTGATTTTGGACCTGATTGTTTCTTTTGCTGAGAAATACGCCATGAAATGGCAGCCTAAGGGCGGTCAAAGCGAGAAGCTTTAGTAGCTTTTAATGCAAAAAAATCAGCTGTCAGCTTTCAGGAAGATTTCCTCGAAACTGGCAGCTGAAATTTTTTCGATACAAAAACAAAAGGTTTGGACGTTGCCAAACCTCAGTTGTTAAGTCAAATCTGGAACTTCTACACCGTTCCTGTATTTTCGCCTTCAAGAACGGAGGGAAAATCAGAAACATCAATATGTCTCTTATCATGAGGGTAGAAGAGCTTTAATCCGGTCTGGTAAGCCAGCAACAGACTTTGGATATCTTCATCATCAAGGTCTGTATCAACAAAATCTTCTTTGCTGAAAACAAAGCGATAGCCCATTTCGGATTTTTCGAGGAAACGGACTGATTCGAAGTTAACAATCTTATGTTGAAGAATAACTAACATTTATCGTCCTTGGAAATCTTTTTAATTTTGATTGAATTCTGGCAGCAAGACCATTAAAAAGAAATTATAGCTCGAGAAATTTTTTGGCTGACTGAGGTGTTTAGAAGTCGTGAAATTTTTGATTTATTTAACTCAGATTGAGAGTTAACCCGCAATCTTTAGTCAACTATAGAGTACATTGAACTTAACACCATTTTTTAGGAGGGTTATACGAAATGATTTCTAAGACTGTTTTAGCAGCTTTGGTCGCAGGTTCTTTTGCTTTCGGATTACCTGCCGCACAGGCTCAATTCACAGGCGCCGGTGCAAACGTCACTCCTGTGGAAAAGATCCTTTCTCAAGGTAAAGATGATCAATACGTAGCCGTCGAAGGCTATATCGTTCAGAAGGTTGGCAATAAGGACTATATATTCAAAGATAAGACCGGTGAAATCCGTGTTGAAATCAAAGACAGAGTTTTTGCAAATCAGCCGGTTTCTCCGACGACTAAAGTCTTGTTGGAAGGCGAAGTTGACAAAGACTGGACCGGTCCAATGGAAATCGATGTTAAGAAGCTTACAGTTGTGAAGTAATAACTCTTAACATAAACAAAACCGCTCTGCCGTCAGAAATCCCGTCCGGCCGAGCGGTTTTTCTTTTAGTATCAAAGATGTTTCTAATCTTTTTCTCCTGCCTGAAACGGGGTGATTTAAGAGCTTGCAGTGCGCAATGAGGCTACAGTGAAAACATCAAAAGATTATGTATATAGGAGATTTTCCGATGGTTTCAAAGAAGGTTTTAGGCGCTCTTGCCGCTAGCGTATTCGCTTTTTCTATGGGTGCAGCACAAGCTCAGTTCACAGGTGGCACTCAGCCGCAAGTTACAAGCGTTGCTCAGGTTATCAACCAGGCCAGAGATAACCAGTATGTTTCTGTTCAAGGCTATTTGACTCAGAAGGTCGGCAATGAAGAATATATCCTCCGTGACAACACCGGTGAAATTCTTGTTGACATTGACCATCATGTTTTCAGAGGCCAGCAGGTAACACCGCAGACACAGGTTCTCTTGCACGGTGAGGTTGATAAGGACTTCGGTCATCAGGCTGAAATTGATGTTGACAGCCTGCAGATCGTTAGATAGTCAAATCTAGATAAGAAAAGGCGCTCTAATCCGGCGCCTTTTTTAGTGGGCAGAAAAAGTCTATTCTTCTTCTTCGACGTCAACCGGCTTCATAGCTAAATCTTTTTCAAGATGTCTGCTAACCAGTCTTACGGCAGGAATTGCGCGAAGAGCGTTAATGATCTTCTGCAGATGTTTGCCGTCTTTGATTTGAATAGTTAAAGTAACCTTCGAGACCGTAGGACTCAATTCGGTTAAGGAGAAACCGCTGATGCTGGATTGAGCCTTAGCAATCTGACCGGTAATTTTTTCGAGGGTTGCATGAGTCTCTGTAATTTCCGCATCTAGTTTGGCACTGAAAGTTTCTTTGCACGTCGGATTCCACGACATTTCCTGCCAGTTTTCCGGGTCCACACGATATCCTCTTTGACAGTGAGAGCAATCGCTTCTATGGATGTGAACGGTATTCGTAGCTTTAATGAAATGTCCTTGGATAGGATCCTCCGGAACGGGCGTACAGCACGGGGCAAGATTGTATTCTCTGCCGTGAAGATCGAGTACGGCGGGTTGCTTCTCAGAAGGATCTGAACGTCCTAAGGTAATGGAAGAAGTCAGCTGATGGGCTATCAGCGAGGCATCCTTTAAACCGCGGCCGACAGCTGAAAGCAGTTCATTCTTAGATTCAAAACCATTGCTCTTGCAAACACGCAGCCAATCATGATCAGTGACCTGAGCTAACGGAAGTTTTTGCTGCTTGGATGCATTAGTCAGAAGAATATTGGCCGACTTCACGCTGCCTTCCTCGGAAAGTTGTCTGAGGAACTGACGAATCTCCGCTCTTGCTCGGCCGGTTCTGACTGAGCTGAGCCACTGAGGATTCGGAGAAGGAGTTGGTCCGGTGATGATTTCAACCATTTCTCCGTTCTTCAGCTCTCTGCTTAAAAGAGCAGGTTCACTGTTAATGCGGCACCCGATGCAAGTGTTTCCCACATCCGAGTGGATTTGGTAGGCAAAGTCAACGGCAGTGGAGCCTTTCGGGAGCTGAAGAATCTTGCCTTTAGGCGTAAAGACATAGACGTGTTCCGGAGAAATATCAACTTTGATGTTCTCCATGAATTCCAAAGAAGTGCCGCTCTGGCGCTGAATTTCCAGAAGGCTTTCAAGCCAAGATTGGGTAGACTTCTGCAGAGAAGAAGATTCGCCGCGATCTTTGTAAAGCCAATGCGCGGTAATGCCGTCTTCACAAATATGATGCATCTCTTCCGTGCGGATCTGGAATTCAACAGGAAGACCTTTGGGACCTAAAACCGTTGTGTGAAGGCTTTGATAACCGTTCGCTTTGGGAATGGCAATAAAGTCTTTGAATCTTCCGGGAACTGGCTTATAAAGGCCGTGAATCACGCCCAATGCACGGTAGCAGTCGTCTCGGGTGGGAACGCAAAGCCGGAAGCTATGAACATCTAAAACTTCACTGAATTTGATCTTGCGCTCTTTCATCTTCGAATAGATGCGCCACAGACCTTTATTTTTGTCTTGAACGTCGCCTCGGATTTTGTTTCGTGCCAGCGCGTCACTGACTTCATGAGAAATCTGCTCTAACGCCTGTTTTCTTCGTGCTCTGGATTTTTCTACGGCTTCTTTTAGTACACGGTGACGAATCGGGTACATGAAAGAAAAGCTGACGTCAGCAAGCTCACGATAGACGGAATAAAGTCCCAATCGGTTGGCGATCGGAACATAAATTTCCATCGTCTCTTTGGCAATTCTGAATTTTTTGTGAGGTTTGACGGCGCCTAACGTGCGCATATTGTGAATGCGGTCGGCAAGCTTAATCAAAATGACTCGCACATCGCGCGACATGGCCAGAAGCATTTTGTGAAAGCTCTCTGCCTGGGCTTCCTCATTCGAAGAAAACTTAAGTTTGTCAAGTTTGGAGACACCGTCAACGAGTTCAGCTACTTTAATACCGAACTTTTCGCTCATCTCAATTTTGCTGATCGCCGTGTCTTCTAACACGTCATGCATCAGCCCGGCTTCAATAACTTGAGCATCCATATGCCAGGAAGCAAGAATTTCCGCAACGGCGATAGGGTGAGTGATGTAGGGAGCTCCGGAATTTCTAAACTGACCGAGGTGCGCTTGGTCAGCGTAGCGGAAAGCTTCACGGATTTTGTTGACGTCGGAACTCGACAAATAAAGTCTGCAGCGCTCGGCCAATGCATTAGCCGAGGCTACAGGATTAACTTTTTCAGCAGGGATGGCTTCCGCGGGGGGAGCCGGCAGAGGCTCAGGTTTCTTCGGCGTATCCAGACCAACGGCTCTTTTTATTGCGTCAGCCGTCTTTTTTGCGAAACTAAAGGTGTTGTCTTGAACCGAAGAAGCAGAGACGCTCATGAATAATCCCCTTGGCTGAATTTTTGATGTTTAGTTTTATTGTCTTACTTTATCTTATTGAGCATCTCTAAACCGGTTACGCCCTCAGCAATTTCTCTTAGAGCGGCAACACTGGCTTTATCCTTGCATTCAATCTTAGGAGCATGGCCTTGAGACAACTGACGTGCTCTGCATGCTGCTACCAAAACCATTTGGAAACGGTTAGGGATCTTTTTTAAACAATCTTCAACGGTGATACGTGCCATTTAATCAATAGTCCAATAAAAATTAGCTTGGGATACCAAGCTGAATGAAAACATCAGTCCGGCGAGCATACTGCTTCTTAAAGCGAAGTCTGCTTCCGATAACGACAGAACGGAACTCATCAAGAGCCGTTCTGACGTTATCGGAAGCAGACTTCGCTTTAAGAAGCAG
>NZ_CABSJB010000063.1:0-8404 GCF_902477955.1 uncultured Turicimonas sp.
ACGAGGTGCGAACTATAAATACCTTTTTTGAGCTTGTCAAACCTCTTGATGAAAATTTTTTATGTTAAAAGAACTAAAATAGATAAATTATGCATTTTTTCAAGCTGTTACGACGAATGTAAAAAAGTGAAAAAAAAGACTGCCGTTTCAGCAGTCCTTCCTCTTATCTGTACTTTCCAGTTATTTTCGGGAAGCTCCCCAAACATCTCCCCACGAACCCGTCAAAGCACCCTTGGCATAGTCGACAACTCTGTTTTCAAAGAAATTGGTGTGAGTCACGCCTAACATGGCGTCTACCCATGGAAGCGGATTATGCGGGTGAGCAAAAATCGCTTTCATTCCCATGGCTGTTAGCCTTCTATCAGCAATATAACGGATGTATCCCTTAACTTCTTGAGGAGTTAAGTTCTGCTTAGACATATCATTGACGTCAAAAGCCAAGTCAATAAATCTGTCTTCAAGTTCGACCATTTTTTCAGCTATTTCATAAATTCTGCGCTTCAAACGATCATTCCAGAGATGCGGTTCCTCAATAAGATATTCTCTAAAGAGACGGATCATGCTTTCAGTATGAAGGGTTTCGTCATTAATTGACCAAGCGATAATCTGCCCCATTCCTCTCATGGTTCCGTTTCGTGTGAAATTCAACAGCATCACAAAGCTGGAAAAGAGCTGCATACCTTCAGTAAAAGCCGAAAAAGCCGCCATTTTTACCGCAATATTCTCCTCTTCGTTGTCTGCGAGCCCGTGGAAAAAGTCATGTTTGTCTGCCATGGCTTCGTATTCCAAGAATTCGTTGTAGACAGTTTCCGGCATTCCGATGGTTTCAATCAAATGAGAATATGCGGCAATATGCACAGCCTCTCTAGCAGCGAAGCTTGAGAGCATCATACGGATTTCCGGACACGGGAAGAACGGAAGATACGTCTTTACGTATGCGGAGCTAACGTCGATATCGCCTTGGGTAAAGAAACGAAAAACTTTTGTCAGAAAGTCCCTTTCATCCTCTGTCAAAACGTTTTTCCAATCTTTTACATCTTCAATCATTGGCACTTCTGTCCAGAGCCAGTGCATTTGTTCACTGGCAACGAAAGCGTCATAAGCCCAAGGATAAGAAAACGGCTTATAAAAATTTCTTGAATTTGTGAGAGTACTTGTTTTTGTTGTCATTTCTTATCTCTTATCCTTCACAAGCTAAACAGAAAGAATCATTCATAAGAGTCTTCATGTCAATTTCTTCTTCTAAACGACGGCGTTCGATCTTCTCTCCGACTTTATCTGCTTTACGGAGTTTGTCGCTTCTGCAGTAGTACAAACTCTTCAAGCCGTTTTTCCAAGCCAAATAATGGCAGGCATGCAAATATGCAATGGAAACGTCAGCAGGAAAGAATAAATTTAAAGATTGTCCTTGATCGATATAATTCTGACGGTCAGCCGCAAGGTCAATCAACCATCTTTGGTCGATCTCTTGAGCTGTCTTAAATACGTCCCGGATCTCCTGAGGAAGTGCTTCAAGATGCTGAACCGAACCGTCATGGTTGATGATGTTGCTCCATACTTCTTCAGTATTCAAGCCGTACTCATCCAGGACTCTTTCCAGCATTCTATTCTTAATAATGTGAGCGCCTGAAAGAGTGTCCTGACGATAAATGTTGGCTCTCATCGGTTCAATAGAAGGAGATGTAGCCTGCATAATCAAACTTGAGCTAGCATTCGGGGCGACAGCCATCCAGTGAGAAAATCTTCTTTCAATTCCTGCATCTTTTGCATCCGGACAAGCCCCTCTGAGTTCGCAGAGAATCTTGTCTCCCTTTTCGCATTCATTATGAATATGGCTGAATACTTTGTTATTGATAACTTTAGCCAAGACAGATTCAAGAGGAATCTTTTTGGACTGAAGGTAAGCATGAAAACCTAGAGCTCCGATGCCAATTGATCTTTCTCTAAGAGCCGAATATCTGGCTCGTTCAATGTGATCGGGAGCATGATCAATGAAATATTGAAGAACATTATCCAAAAATTCCATTACATCAGGGATAAATTGTTCATTTTTTGCCCACTCGTCGTAATACTCGATGTTTAAAGAGCTCAAACAGCAAACAGCCGTTCTCTTCTCATTAGTCGGCAAAAAGATTTCGGTACAGAGATTAGAGCCATGAATCTTCAAGTTTTTATCTGCAAGCCAAGACGGAAGCGCACGGTTTGCGGCATCGATAAACACGATGTACGGTTCCCCGGTTTGCATTCTCAATTCAAGAAGTCGCTGCCATAAATCTCTTGCGGACACGACTTCAACTACTCTTTGGCTGTTAGGATCTTTTAATTCCCAAGAATCATCGGCATCCGGATCCTCCATACTCTTTTCAATCAAGCGCATGAATTTGTCGGAAATACAGACTCCATGGTGCAGATTTAATGTTCTGATATTTTGGTCGCCCGTCGGCTTTCTCATTTCTAAGAATTGAACGATGTCTGGATGATCCATAGAAAGGAAGGCCGCATAAGAACCTCTGCGTGTTCTGCCTTGACGGTAAGCCAAACATGCTGCGTCATAAATTTTCAAATGAGGCATCACACCGACAGATTTATCGTCAGCGCTTCTAATATCAATATGAATACCTACACCTCCCCCTAGCATCGAAAGCCAATTGACTTCGGAAAGCGTGTTTACAAGACCCTCTGCAGTATCCGGCATGTAAACCTCAAAACAGCTGATTGGGAGCCCCTTTTTGCTTCTGCCGAATGACAGGATTGGTGTGGAAAAAGAAAGCCAATGTTTAGAAGCGTAATCGTAGATTCTCTGGGCATGAGCAGGATTAGATGCGAAAGCCTCGGAAACATAAGCGAATCTTTCCTGAGGGCTGACCTCTTCGTCACGCATATAGCTTTCCTTAAGTCTCTTATAGGATATTCCCTTTATCAGCTCATCTCTTGAGAGATCCAGATTCAGCGGCATTTATGTCAGTTCCTTTTAGCTTATAAATTAATTCTTGAATTTCGGGATTCTACCTAAGTTAAGTTAGGCGGAACAAAAAAAGGAGGCGAGTTTAAACGAATTGCTAGGACTTCGTTTCGCTCGTGCCTGCATTTTTCTTTGTTTTCAATTGAGGAAAAACAAGTGAATCGAGAGCACAACGTCTTTGCCTAAAGGTGTAAATATTTTTGAATTTGTGACTTCTCCTACAAAAGGATGAATACTGTTTTGGGTCGATAAGTTTCTTTAGAAACATTCATTCCTCTAAAGCAACCTTTTGAGCCACAAGTAGAAATCCTTTTTTGCGTAAAATACCTCTTCCATCACCTAACTCAGCCTTCTACAAAACTTATGACTTTTTCTTCCTCCTCTAAACCAATCAACAACTCAGAGGCTGGCTTGCAAAAACTAACAGGCTTAGTAGAAAGAGTTACTTTCCATAGCGAAGAATCTGGCTACTGCGTAATCAAAATCAAAGTTAAAGGCGAAAGAGAACTAGCGACCGTTGTTGGTCATACTCCGGCAGTCTCACCCGGTGAATTCGTTTCATGCTCCGGAGACTGGATTTATAACCGAGAATATGGCAGACAGTTCCAATCTGTGTTCCTTAATGTTTATCCTCCTGCTACCAAACAAGGCATTGAAAAATATCTCGGTTCAGGAATGGTGAAAGGAATCGGACCAACCTATGCCTCTAGGTTAGTAAAGCAGTTCGGAGAAAAAGTTTTTGACATCATCGAACAGACTCCAGAGCGCTTAAAAGAAGTTGAAGGAATCGGGCCTAAGAGATTCAAAGCAATAGTGTCTGGCTGGGCTGATCAGAAAATCATACGCAACATTATGATTTTTCTACACAGTCACAAAGTTTCTACAGCAAAATCCGTCAGAATTTTTAAAAAATACGGTGAAAATGCCGTATCCATCATTACTCAAAACCCTTATATATTGGCAAAAGATATCAAAGGAATAGGTTTTCGCTCTGCCGATACGATCGCTTTGAATATGGGGATTCCAAAAGATTCGATTTTGAGAGCGCGGGCCGGCATTTCTTACGTTCTTTCAGAAGCTTCGTCTAATGTCGGTCATGCTTGCCTTCCCAAAGACGAGCTAATTAAGATGGCAAATGAACTTCTGGAGATGCCTGAGCAAACAATCTGTGATGCAATTGAAAAAGAAGTAGAAGAGAATTCTTTGGTATCTGACGATTATCCTCAGTCCGAATGTCTTTATCTTCCTTCCCTTTTTTATTCAGAAGTTGGAATCGCTTCCAGTATAAGAAGGCTTAATCAAAGTTGCGTTAATTGGCCGAATATTGATCCGGATAAAGCCATTGCTTGGGTAGAAAAAAAACTGAATATAAATCTTGCAGAGAGTCAGAAAGAAGCTGCCGGTAAAGCTCTTAACTCTAAACTAATGGTCATCACGGGAGGGCCCGGCGTCGGTAAAACAACTTTAGTTAACTCTATTCTTCGAATTTTGTCTGCCAAAAAGGTAAAAATCATTCTCTGCGCACCGACCGGGCGAGCTGCCAAGAGGATGTCCGAAACTACCGGCTCCGAGGCAAAGACTATTCATCGGCTGTTGGAAATCTCTCCTGAGACGGGAAAATTCCAAAGAAATCGGGAAAAGCCGCTGGACTGTGATCTTTTGGTTATCGATGAATGTTCAATGGTTGATTTATCTTTGGCTAACAGTTTGCTCCAAGCCGTGCCCGATCACGCATCTGTAATTTTTGTAGGAGATGTCAACCAACTTCCTTCAGTTGGACCCGGAACCTTTCTCTCAGATTTAATTGAATGCGGACAAATAACGGTAATCAAATTAACTGAAGTGTTTCGGCAAGCAGCAGATTCATGGATTATTAGAGCAGCTCATCAAATTAATAAAGGATACTTCCCGCCTCTTCCTCAAAAAGGTCAAAAAGGAGATTTCTATTTCATTGCCAAAGAAACGCCCGAAGAAATCGTCTCCACTATAGTTTCTTTGGTTCAGCAGCGGCTGCCGAGAACCTTCGGTTTCGATCCGATAAAGGATATTCAAGTTTTGTGCCCAATGAATCGAAGTCTCACCGGCGCAAGAAGTATGAATGAACTTCTTCAATCTGCGCTCAATCCTCCTTCGGATAATGCCATCACAAAGTTCGGGATCACTTTCGATCTGAATGATAAAGTCATGCAGATTGAAAACAATTACGACAAGGATGTCTTCAACGGCGATATCGGCTTTATCAATGGAATCGATAAAGAGGAAGAGACTGTGCTGGTGACTTTTGACGGTCGAGATGTTATTTATTCCTTCGATGAACTTGATGAACTCGTATTGTGTTATGCCACCACCGTCCATAAATCCCAGGGAAGTGAATACCCGGTAGTGATTATTCCGATCTCTACTCAGCAATTTATGATGCTTAAACGCAACCTTGTCTATACAGGAGTAACGCGAGGAAAAAAACTTGTTGTTGTGGTAGGTCAGAAAAAAGCTTTATTTATGGCAATCAAAGACAACCGTTCACTTAAACGGTGGAGCGGGCTAAAGATGCGTCTAGACAAATAAACATTTCTTAACATTATTTGGAAATTCTTTTAAATTTATTTAAAAAATAATAAGTTACTTTAAATCAAAAGCTGATAAAATTTCACTTTTGGTCTTGTCTCTGCTGCAACAACTTGCAAGCTTAAAAAATCGGTGCTAATATTCGCACCAGCTTAAGACAAGCACTCGACATTTGCTGCGGGGTGGAGCAGTCTGGTAGCTCGTCGGGCTCATAACCCGAAGGTCGTAGGTTCAAATCCTGCCCCCGCTACCAATTTCAATAGCAAATGTACATCACTGAACCGCGAAGGCCGTTCAGTTTTATTTTATCCAATTTAAATCACCCCTTTATCCGTCCCTCCTTCAGAGGTCTTTCTTAGTGGTTGCCAGAATCTTTTACCTCTTCAGTCGTAGATTAATAGTGCTATAAGCATAAGCAATCACTATATAATTCATCGCTTACTAATTGATAAATAAAATAAAAACGAGTAGTTACATGTCATTAGCCTCACTCCATAAACAATTTAATAAGACATTCTTGGCCTATGGGAAGCCTCTTTTCGGATTTTTCGTTTGTGTCGGCCTGCTCATAGTTCTTATCCAAAACGTCAGCCTTTTAACTTTATGTGCAGGAGTCTGTCTATTTTTGTTTGCCATGATGCTGCTTCAGGAGAGTTTCAAGATCCTTTCCGGTGGTGTTTTGGATGTTTTCTTAGATAAAGTTGCTAATACGAATTACAAGTCGTTCTTATTCGGTTTTACAGTCAGTTCTTTGGTGCAGTCTAGCGGGCTGGCTACGGTTATAGCGATTTCTTTCTTGAGTGCGGGATTAATGGCCTTGCAGTCCGGCATTGCCATGGTCTACGGCATCAATTTATCTACCGCAGGTTCTGCTTGGCTTGTCGGCTACTTCGGTTTAAAAACGAAGATTTCTTTATATGCCATGCCCTTGATTATCTTCGGCTTGGGATTTTTTATCAGTAAAAACAAGAAAATTAAAGGATTTGGCCTTTTTCTCTTATCTCTCGGCCTTCTGTTCTTGGGCATTTCCTATATGAAAGAAGGTTTTGAGAACTTCAAAGACACCTTTGATATCTCTCAATTTCAGATGGAGGGTCTCGCCGGGCTTCTTCTTTATACCTTGATTGGCTTCGGCGTCACGGTTATTACTCAGTCTTCCCATGCAACCTTAACTTTAGCGTTAGCTGCCTTAGCCGTCGGACAAGTATCTTATGAAAACGCTATTGGTGTAGCTATCGGGGCAAACGTCGGATCTACCATTATGGCCGTAATCGGCTCCATCAATTCCAATATTGAAGGAAAGAAGATTACGGTAACCCATGTGTTTTTTAACTGTTTTGCAGCTTTAATGGCTATTGTGTTCTTCAAGCTGTATTTAATAGCTGTGGACTATCTTTGTGCTTGGGTAGGTATCGCTGAGAATGATTATGTCTTAAAACTCGCCATGTTCACAACGCTGTTCAACGTTATAGGCGTCATCGTTCTTTATCCGTTTATTTCTCAGATGGAAAACTTTCTTAATAAGTACGTTAAGCCCTCAGAAAGTAAAGATGATGAAGTCAAACCGATGTTCCTCAGTGATGAGGTCTTACAGTTCAGTGACAGTGCTCTTCAGTCGGTGACATTAGAAAGTATTCGTCTTTTAGAAGGTACGCTGGGCTTAATCGCTAAAGTGATTAGTTTCCAGCCGGAAGATGTCCAGTCTCAAGAAGAAATCCCTACGGTTCTTTCTCAGAGGAATCAGCCGAATGACTTTGAGTTTGACGCGGCATATCACAAGGAATTTAAAGGTTTGTACTCCAGCATTATTGAATTTGCCGTAAGAGCCGGCTATGAAGCTTCGACTCCGGAAAGAAATACTATCTTTATGGATATCAGACGCGCAAACCTTTACATGGCTTCAGCCGTTAAAGAAGCCAGTCAACTTCAAACCAATATCAACAAATTCGGTTTCTCGAACAACGGCTACATACGTGCAGAATATGCAGCCATGCGCAGAAATCTATTGAGACTGTTGCGTAATGTTCATTCCATTACTCAGGCTACGACAATAGAAGAAATTGATCAGATTCAGCGTGAAATTTTAGAAAATAGCGAAAAATTCGATGTTGTTTCTTCAAGCTCTTTGGATACCTTAATTCGTAACCACTGTATTTCAGATTCTGTTGCTACTTCGATCATGAATGACAACGCAATCTCCCGTAATTTGGCTAAAAACTTATATGATGTTATTGAGTTGCTATTTAAGACTAACCCGGTAGCATTGGGAGAGTAAGGCCATAAAAAATGAGCGAAGAATCTGAATTAAAGTTTTGTTCCGCGTGCGGTGCTCCTCTGGAAATCAAAATTCCGGAGGGAGACACGAGGCAGAGGCACGTCTGCACCAAGTGCGGCCAAATTCATTATGAAAATCCTCATAATATCGTTGGCACCGTGCCTGTCTATGACGGGAAAGTCCTCTTGTGCCGCCGGGCGATTGATCCTTGTTTCGGAAAATGGAATCTGCCTGCCGGCCATCAAGAAATGAAGGAAGGCACGATGGCCGGAGCTCTCCGTGAAACCAAAGAGGAAGCAGGAGCAGAGTTAACAAACGTGCGCCCTTTTATGCTTTTAGATGTTCCGTTTGCTTCGGGGACACATATTTATTTCATTGGTGACGTTGTCAATCCTGACTGCAAACCGGGTCCGGAAACTTTAGAACAAAGATTCTTTTCCGAAGAAGAAATTCCCTGGGACAAAATAGCTTTTAATTCCGTTAAAAGAGCGTTGAAATGTTATTTCTCCGATCTCAAGAAAGGCTCTATTGGATTTCATTACGAAATCAAAGAAAAACCGGGGAAAGAATAATTGAGATTCGACCGAACAAATCTTTTTACT
>NZ_CABSJB010000064.1:0-7437 GCF_902477955.1 uncultured Turicimonas sp.
GTGAAACGCCTCCACGCCGATGATAGTGAGTTGTATTTCTTGCGAAAGTAGGTAGCCTCCGGGCTCAATTATTTAAAACAGACCCTCGAAGTCATTACGGCTCCGAGGGTTTTGTGTTTTTTGCTCACAATTAGAAAGCCTCGCATTTGGGCGAGGCTTTCTATCAAAGAAGGTTGTGGAGCTAGAAGAAGGAAAGCGGAGAAGATAAATTCTTCAGGAGAGCTATAACGCTCCACGCTGCTGACATACTGGCTCTTTCGTTTTCATGATCTGGTTCAGCGGAGAAGGTAAGCTGTGCATCCATAATCGGATTATGCAAAGTTACTGTATGAGTATTCCTTGTTGCACTTGGATCGCTGATCAATTTGACTTTCATGTCATGTGCATGTGAGGCCAAGGCTGTAGCTACGGAAACGTTAACGTTTCTTGGAAAGCCTCTTATAGCTGCGTGAACATCACCTTCAAACACTACCACTTCTTGATCTCTGCGTACCGGCTTATTGGCCAAATACGGAGAGTTGTCATAGACCTGAGGTGGTTTTACGCTGACAATGCTGACTTCAGGATTGCCGTAAGCTGCGAAAGTTGACATGATATCCATGCCGCCGATTGCGCCGCTGGTGACATAGATATGACGTTCATGATCTTTTGCGACCTTAATAATGTGTTCTCTGAAGTCTTTGTCATCCAAAGCTCCCACAGAGGCGATGACTAAATCGCATCCGGATGAAAGAATATCTTCAGCATATTTTTCTACAGCCTCTACCCCGGCAAATTCTACGACTATGTCCGGTCTTAAAGAGAGCAATTCCCTGAGGTTGTGACAGGCGAAGCTCCCAATCTTCATCGACAAATCAACGGCGTGTTCATGATGCTTTGCCAAAACAGCTGTAATGAAGTAGTCATCTTCTAAAAGACGACTAACATTCATACAGAATGTTTGACTTAAAGCTCCACATCCCAGAACTGCAATCTTTTTCATAAATTCTTCCTTTCATTCCTATTGTTTATTTCGTATTAATTGTAAAAAGAAAATACAGAAAAACCAGAAAAAATCTTTAAAAATCAGTCCATCCACTATGAGGATGACCCGTATTAGAGTTATTCCTTTTACTTTTTTACAATATAAGTTTAGATTGTTCCGTGAGTTACGTTGAGAAACATATAAAAAATGACAGCGTTCAGTATACAAAATCTCACTGTTGTGAAAGGTGGAAAAAAAATTCTCGATTCCGTTTCTTTTGATGTTCAAGAAGGAGAATTTGTCTGCATCGTCGGTCCGAGCGGGGCTGGGAAGTCCACGCTGTTGAGACAGTTAAATCGTCTTGATTACGGTCGTACTGGCGGTCAGATTCTTTGGAATGGTAAAAACTTAGAAGAGTATGACGTTCATATTCTTCGTGAACAGGTGGCCTATATTTTTCAGAAAGCCGTAATGTTCCCTGGGAATGCAGAAAAGAATATCAAGATGGGCGCACAGTATGAATCGAAGGTTACTCAACAAGAACTTGAGAAAAGGTTCGCTAGAGCCATTCAGGAGGCGGGCATAACCTCAGAAATGTTGCCTGTAGAAGCTTCAGAGTTGTCGGGCGGACAACAACAAAGGATAGGGATTGCCAGAACCTTGATGCTCGATCCGGTTGTATTACTGTTTGATGAACCTACCGCATCGTTAGATGTAGAAACATCTAATAAATTTTGCAAGACTCTCAAGGTATTAAAAGAGCATCTTAAAGAAAAGAGATCTGCAAGTCTGATGATTACGCATCGGCTTGAAGAGGCATCTTTCCTTGCTGATAAAGTTTTGATGTTAGAAGAAGGTAAAGTTGTTGCCTTTTTGCCCGTGAATGAGTTCTTCAATAATCCTTCTAATGAGAGAGTTGCGAACTTTCTTAAGGCTTATAAATTGTAAGGAGGGAATATGTCTACCACATTAGGTTCAATTGAGATCTCATACGCTCAAATGGCAATTGGCATGGTTCCTCTTGGAATTGTTATTCTCTTGTCTGCAGTTTATAGATTAGAACTCATCAAATCTTTAGTAATCGCGGTAGTTAGAGCATGCATTCAATTAGGAATCATGGGATATCTCTTGGTATGGGTATTTGCTCAAGACAACCCTTGGGTAATTTCTCTGCTGCTCATTATTATGGTGGCGTTCGCTTCACAGGCATCCGAAAGGGCCCTAAAAGGGATAGCTTCAAAAAAAATCAAATTTAAGATTATTAAGATCCTCTTCATATCTATTGCCCTAGGTGCTTTATCAGTCTTATGTTATCTACAGTTTGTTGTCGTGAGACCTGAGCCTCTTTGGGAGGGTAAGTACATTATTCCTTTGGGAGGAATGCTTATTGCTCAATCCATGGTTGCCGGATCTTTGGCTGTTGAGAGATTGAGAAGCGAATTTGAAGCTCGTGCTGATGAAATAGAAACTTTATTGGCTTTAGGAGCAACTTCAGCGGAAGCAAGTAGAGAGTCTGTGAAAGTGGCTATGACAGCAGCGTTGATGCCGATTATTAACTCCATGATGGTTCTCGGTATTGTCGCTTTGCCTGGGATGATGAGCGGTCAGATTCTTGCCGGTGTTTCTCCGTTATTGGCAGTCAGATATCAATTATTAATTTTCTTCTGTATTGCTGCGTCAGCGGCTTTGGTATCTTGGCTTTCAATTAGAATGGTTCGAAGCCTGTTTTTTACTCGTGACGATCAATTCATTCGATTAGAAAGCTTACAAAATTAGAAATGCAGTTTAATTTATCGGCTAAAAAGGCCACATTGCTTGGATGTACAGCCCCAATTACCTGGGGCCTTTCTGTTTCATTTATCAAAGGAATTACCGACTATCTGGGGGTAGGGAGAGGCTTAGCGATAACTTATACGCTTTCCTTTATTATCGTGTTCTTTCTATTCGGACTTCCTAACCTACAGAAGATTCCTTGGAAATACTACTTGTGCGGATTAGGAAGTGCGATAACCTGCTCTATGAGTTTTGCTTTTTCTTTAGCTCTTTCTCAGGGCGGTACTCAGGCCATGGAAGTCGGAATGATTAACTATCTTTGGCCCTCGTTAACTATTCTTTTTGCGGTTATTTTTAATCACCAAAAGGCTAAATGGTGGTTAGGGATCGGCATGGTCGGTGCTATCTACGGTATATGTATTGTTCTCAGCGGAAATGTATTGGTTGACTTCAAAGGAATGTATTTCCATATTCTCGAAAATCCTTTGAGTTATTTTCTCGGGTTGACGGCTGCTATTTCATGGGCGGCATATTCCAATTTTACAAAAGCGTGGTCTAGAGGGGAAAATCCTACCGTCTTAGTTTTTGCCGCTGACGTTATTATTTTTAATGTGCTGAACTTATCCGGTGTTGAAGTTCCCAAAGACTTTACCTGGTTCGGCTTAGGCATCGCAGTTTTAGCAGCATTGGTTTTAGGCTTTGCTTATGGCTTCTGGACTATTGGTGTTCAGAAAGGAAACATTACTATTCTGTCGATTGTTTCCTATTTCACACCGGTCCTCTCATGCGTATTTGCATCCATTTTTATTGGGGCTCAGCTAACAGGAGCTTTCTGGATTGGGGTAGGTATGGTAGTTGTTGCTTCTTTTATTTGCTGGAGGGCAACAATATAAAATTTTCATTGTCCTCTAACAAAACTCTCGGGACCAATAGGTTACCGTAAGAGGAGGTAAGAGAGGCGGTTCAAAACTATACTGAACCTCATAGCACTTAATGTAGTGGAAGGCGAGACTCACTGCGGTAACTATTGTTTTATTGCAACTATATCTGGCTGTAACATAGCGGACTTTAACGAAAAAACGATGAGGTCGTAACGCCTTTCATTTCTGGCTAATCTCTAGATTTTTTAAAGGCAAAAATTTCTGACTTAAGATTCTTTATGTGATTTTTCATCATAAATGAAGAAGAAATGGCTTTATCCTCTTGCTCTCTAGAGTCTATTAACGCTTGGATGTATTCCGCTTTATCCTCTTTTAAAATTTTTGTAGGGAAAAGCTCTAACTCGTTTTGTAGGTGGTTCATTACTAGCCGGGAAGTTCTTCCGTTTCCATCTGCCCAAGGATGTATTGTGATTAAATCGAAATGAGCTTCAAACGTGAATAAATATTTTTCATAGATTAGTGAGCCTCTCTCAAAAGAATTCCTTCTGAGGTTTACCTCTTGGCACCACTTATTAAGTCTATCTTCTATTTTTAAGAAACTTAAATAAGAACGACCTCCCGTTCCAGCATTAACATTTAACCCTCTGAAATCACCGCAAGATGAATCAAAGGAACCTTGAAGAGTGTTGTAAATACTGCCTGTATTTTTCATAACAGCAGCACTTAATTCTCTGAGCATTCGAAGAGAAAAGTCTCTTTTTTCTTGAATAAACTTATTGCTCAGTTCATAAGCACTTTTTAAGTCTAGATTCATCAGCTGTTCCCGAAGACTTCTTTTATTGGAAGTTATACCTTCGTCAAAAAGAAGTTGATTTTCGACTTGATCCTTCGATAGCTGTGGAATGGGTGATGATTGAATACAAATAAAATTTTGAGTAATCCAATTGCTGCGGTATTCCCAGCTGACAGTATTCTGAGAGTGTTTCCAAAAGCGCTTTTTTCATGAACTTTAATCTTCAGGCTTCCTTTCGACCAAAAATAAGCTAGGAAAGAAGCGGGCAGAAGAGGAAAAAAAGAAGCATTCTGGCGGAGAAAGAGAGATTTGAACTCTCGATACGGGGAGACCCGTATACCGGATTTCGAGTCCGGCGCATTCGACCACTCTGCCATTTCTCCGCACAAGGTCGTTATCTTATCAGATCAAAACCGCTTTAAGCTGAGTAAATTCTTTTTTTACTTATTTTTGCCATAATAGTCCACTGTTGCGGAGAAAAAAATGGAATTAGATCTAACAACAAGATTCATTATTATCGTGGCATTGATCCTTTCAAGTGCTTATTTCTCAATTGCCGAAATTTCATTAGCTGCCTCAAGCAAAATCCGAATGCAGCAATTAATTGAACAAGGTAACAAGAGAGCAAAACAAGTTCTAGATCTTCAAATCAAACCCGGACCGTTTTTTTCAGTTATCCAAATCGGTGTTAACGCTATTGCAATTCTCGGCGGTATCGTAGGTGAAACGGTATTTTCCCCCTTTTTCGAACAATTTTTTCTTTATTTCTGCGCCCCGGATTTGGCCGCCTCTCTAGGCTTTTTCTGTTCTTTCTTTGCGGTCACAATGATATTCGTTTTGTTCGCAGACTTAATTCCCAAAAGAATTGGTTTGAACAAGCCCGAAAAATATGCATTGTTATTAATTGGCTCAATGCGATTCTTGATTCTCATCTTGAAGCCTTTCGTTATTGCGTTGACAGGCCTCTCAAATTTCTTCTTAAAAGTGATGGGAGTACCGACAAAGAATGAGGCCACGATTACGAGCGAAGATCTTTTAGCCACTGTTGGTGCCGGGGCAGAAGCAGGTTTGCTTGATAATGATGAGAAACAGGCTATTGAAAATGTAATTAAATTAGAAGATCGATTTGTCACCAGCGCAATGACTCCAAGGGATTCCGTTACCTACTTCACTCTTGGAAATTCTCTCGAAGATATTAAGAAGAAGATTGAATCGGATCCTCATAGTAAATATCTAGTGTGCGATAAGAATATCGACAGAGTTATTGGCTATGTAGATTCCAAAGATTTACTCTGCAGAGCCTTGGAAAATGAAAGTCTTTCACTTCATGAAAAGAGCCTATTAAAGAGTATTCCTTGTCTGCCGGATACATTATCTCTCTCGGAAGTTTTGGAAGTCTTCAAGCAGCAGGGCAAAGATATTGCTGTTGTATTGAACGAATATGCTCTTACGGTGGGAATAATTACTCTGGGAGATGTCATGAGCACGGTGATGGGTAACCTTGTACAGACTGAAGATGATTCCTATATCGTACAAAGAGAAGATGGAACGTGGCTGATTGACGGCGCAACCCCTATCGAAGATCTAGAAAGAACCTTAGAGCTAGACAAAATGCCCGATGATGAAAGTTATGAGACCGTTGCCGGATTCATGATGTATATGCTGAGAAAGATTCCAAAGCTAACGGACAAGGTAATTTACAGCGGCTATAAATTTGAAGTCATCGACGTGGATATGAATCGGATTGATCAAATCTTAGTCAGCAAAATTGAGACAGAGCAAACGAACAAAGAGGAGAAACAAGGTTTAGAGGAAAAGACCGAGAATTAATCTTCATCACTCCAAAGAGGGTCAAATCGTTCCCAAAACTTTTTGACCTTTTCTTCATCCCAGGTTCCAATTGCCATCGTTTGGAAGAGTTCTCCTCTCCAATCGTGCTCTTTGCCAACTTTTTTAAATCCTAGGCGTTTATAAAAATTCAAACGTTTTAGGCGAGTCTGCAGACGCTCAGGTGCGCTTTCTAATGGGACTTCGCAGTGAAGAAAAAGAAGGTCGCTGGGATACGCTTCCTTAACGAAGTTAACAAGCCTTGAGCCTACTCCTTTGCCTTGGTAGGCCGAATCGGTGGCGAGGTAAAAGATATAACTTATGGGAGGAAGGGAAAGAAGAGTAACGAAGCCTAAGACTTTGTCTCCTTCAGCAAGAACCCAGGCATCGGCACCCTCGACAGAAGGATCGAAAAAAGGTTCTAAAGAGACTCTCTCATGGACCGGAAATTGATGCGTGAATACGATCTTTATTTTTTCCACAAATTTAGATCCGGCATCAACCTTAGTAATCTTAGGCTCTAACTCTTTCATTCCTTAGAATTCAAAATAAATCCCTTGTATTCTAAAGGATAACGCCTGCTATGGTTTTACAAATTTAGTCCATAAAACACTTCCCAGTTCGATTGGAGAACCGTCCTTGTTGACTGGCAGAGAATTCGCATTGTTAAGAGCCACAAAGCCCCACCATCCTTCCCAGGGGATCGTAAAGTCAATTACACCGTCTTTGTTCGTTCTCAGAAGAGTAATGATCTTGGTGGTTGCTGACGCACCTTTATAGTTATCAGCTCCGTAGTATTCCACTGCAACTACGGAGTTGGCAGCGGGCTTTCCATTCAGAACTACTAGCGCAGAGAACTTGCCTCCCGCAGCTTGTCCAAATGCAGGAGTCATCGGAAAGATTTGATTCTGCATTTCCTGATATTTCGGCCAATCACCGTTTTGTCCATAAACCGGTTCCATCAATCTTCTGACCTGTGGGCTGAAAGGATTATCAGAGCCTTTTGGATAGACGATGAATTGGTAGAGACCTGGCCTCATTATTTGGAAATTTGTGGTCCAACCGAATTTGTCTTGTGCTAATTGGTTGTTGAATTGAGCCATGTAAGTAATGGCTTTACCATTAACTACGATAGTTTCCGGTTTTGCCTGATTTAAAAACCATGCAGGGCTTGAATTGTCAATTAGATAGCTTGCCCC
>NZ_CABSJB010000065.1:0-7228 GCF_902477955.1 uncultured Turicimonas sp.
CAACAATAGGCTACGGCTGTTGTAGTGGTGGTAGGGAATCCTCTTCGTTCACGAAGAGGAGGATGTCAAAAACCAATGTATCCAAATTAGTTACGTTAAAAACATTCAAGAACTTAGCGTTTCTATTATTGTTTTGTTTAATGACTTCTAAAGAGATTTCTCTTTTTCTGCTCTGGAGCGGATTGTGAATTTAAAAAAATTATTGGCGTTATCGCTTGCCTGTTCTGCAATGATCCTTTTTTCGCAGGTCCATGCACAGGAAACCGCAAAGCGCGTTGAGCAAGAAAAGAACCTCAACAGTGAGGGGAGCGAGAGCAGAGATAGGCTGCTGCCTTTCTTTGGCAAAGAGGCTAAGGAAAGAGGATATGAGCTTCCGGAACCCTTCGGAGTTAATGTCAATTACATGCATATGAAACAAGATATCGTAGTAGAGGACATTAAATTCAGCGGGTTAGGAATGAATCTTCCTTCTTTTAAATATCCCTTCCGTCCGAAATACACTCCGATCCCATCCGATATTTTTGAAATTGGAGTTAAAAGTACAAAGCAAAAAAGTCATACTGAAACTTTAAGGCTGGATACTTGGGTATTTCCCTTTATGAATGTCTATGGCGTCTTTGGAAGAACGAAAGGGCGCTCGCTTTCCAAGATTTCCGTGTCATCTCCTACTCCTTTTGTAGATAAGGTTATTCAGGGGATGGGTGGAATGGATGATTTAGATTTTGTTCTGAAATTTAAAGGAAAAACTTACGGAGGCGGTCTCACTTTAGCGGGCGGTTATGGAAATTGGTTTGGTTTACTGGACATGAATTACACCAAAACCCAATTGGATATCATTACCGGCAACATCAAAGCCTTTACTTTAGCACCTCGCTTCGGTTATCGATTCAATGTTTCCGGGGTTGAAAGCATTAATTGGCCGGAAGGAAAGCTTAGTCTCTGGGTTGGCACGATGTACCAAGATGTCACCCAAAACTTTAACGGCAAGCTTTCCAATCTTGACTTCTCTCCTAAACTTCAAGGATTGATCAATGCGGTCAATTCTAAAGGGGAAGGAGAGTTCCACGTTAAGCAGCATTTGAAGTCTCCGTGGAATATGTTGGTCGGTGCACGCTATGAGGTAGGAAAACACTTCAATATTCTTACTGAAGTCGGATTCAATAAGCGAAAAAGCTTTTTCTTAGCGGGCGAATTTAGATTCTAAAGGACTCTTGTGGAATGACACTGTAGGTAAGTCTCATGCAGTGTCTCGCCTATAAAAAACTCCCGGCAAGAACCGGGAGCGATTTCAAGGAGTTAATTTACAGAATTACTTATTCTGTGCGGCATTTGTACCGGCAGTACGGCCAAAGACCATAATGTCAGCAATAGCGTTGCCGCCTAAACGGTTAGAACCGTGGATACCGCCGGTTGTTTCGCCGGCTGCGTAGAGACCCGGAATAACCTTGCCGTTCTTATCAAGAACCTGAGCCTTAGTATTGATCTGCAAGCCGCCCATTGTATGGTGAACGGTTGGGACCTTCTTGCAGGCATACCATGGGCCTTCAGTCATAACCTTATCAGCCTTGTTGTTGGCCTGGAATCCAAGAGCATCTTTAGCTTTGCCTTCTACAACTGCATTGTAGTCAGCAATAGATTTCTTAAGATTTTCAACAGGCATGTTCAGTTTCTTGGCCAATTCATCCAGAGTTGGAGCAGAAACTACACGGCCTAAGTCGATCATGTCTTTCATCTTGGCGCCGTTGGCATCAACCCAGTCAAGAGATGGATAACGGAGATGGTTGACTAAGACATAGTATGTGGAATGTGGCTGAGCGAAGATTGCCTTTGCCAATACGTCGCGGGCTGCACCTTCGTTAACGAAACGGTTGCCTTGTTCGTTGATGAATACACGGTTGCGTCCGGAGGTACGAACCATTTCCATCAAACCAGTACCCGGTGTTCCGCATGGGTGAACCTGAATGTCGGACATGCCGATAACGTTTGCACCGACTTTTTCGCCCATTTCAATGCCAGCGCCTTGAGCGGATTTAGAGAAGTTCGTGCAGCCGATGCCTTTACCGAGGTCGTAGTCTTTGAATACACCGGTATTAACTTTCTGACGCAAAGCAACATTAGCACCGAAACCGCCTGTTGCAACTACAACACCGTTGGAAGCCATGAACTTAGTGACTTTACCGGTATGACCGTCTTTTGCAGTTACGCCGATGATTCTGCCGTTTTTATCCTTGATTAAGGATTCAACGGTCATGTCTGTATAAACAGTCATGTCTTTAGCGTGATCAGCGATATATTTTTGATATACGCGGATGTAGCTGTTGCCGCTCGGTGTGACAGGATAGTGAGAACGCTGCCAGAGAGCGCCTGTAGCGGTACCGACTTCCGGTTTGAATTTAACGCCGAGGGATTCCATCCAATGCAATGTCGGAAGAGCATTTTCAGTTAAATAATGAACCAATTCCGGTGTGCCGATATCATGGCCGCCCTTCATGGTTTGTTCATAGTGTTTCTGGATGGAATCTTCAATGCCTTGCTTGCCTTGACGTTCCGGGTCAGCAGCGTTCAAAGCGCCTTCGGAGACGTTTGTAGAACCACCTAACAAACCGAGTTTTTCAAGAACGATAACCTTAGCACCGGCCTGTTGAGCAGCGATAGCAGCTGCTAAACCGGATCCGCCACCGCCGACAATAACGACTTGAGTTTTGATTTCGTCAGGAAGGGCAGTGTACTTTTCAGAGTTCTTCTGAAGAGCTGCCATATCTGCTTTGGAGACTTTTGCCTGTTCCAATGCTTTCTTTACAGCGCCTTTCAAAGCGAAGGAAGAAATTGTTGCGCCTGTTACATTGTCTACGCCAAGAGATTGTCTGTCGATGATCTTCTTGCTTAACTTATCAAGAGCAACACGGCCGACACCAATGGTTTCAAGGTTGTCAGGGTATTCGATTTTTTCAATTTTATTTTTGCTGACAGTGACCTTTACGGTAAATGCAGCATTGTGACCGTTAACTTTTTCTGTGTATGTTCCCGGCTGATATGTTGCGGCTTGAGCGCCAAGGGCAAAACCGGCAACTAACAATGCGGCAGAGAGTTTGGTGATTTTCATCTATTAGATCTCCTATTTCCGAATGGAAAAGATTTAAGGGCACACCCTGTGTTACAGGGCATACCCTTATTTTATATCTAACAAATTGAAACAGATAGTTAGGGATTATCCCCTATTTGTCCCATAAAAACCTTATTTATCAGGTTTGCTTAAGCTGTTTTGAAGCTTTTGTTCGAACATTTTTTCTTCTACCTCATCATCGTGCATGCCGCGAATCTTTCTGGAAATGAGAAGAGCAACCGTGAGAATTAAGATGGATACCGAGGTAAGAAGGATCCATTTGCTCGTTAAGTGTTCCATATTGATGATGAGATATCTGGCCACTGCAACAACAGTAATCACGAGAGGAGTTTTAAGTTTTAATTCGTGCTGACCTAAAGCGTACTGTCGAACCATGGACAAAATTTCGATGAATAAGAACAGCAAAAGTAAATTAGCCAGGCCGATGGTCTTACTGGAAAACATTTCATAGCCTTCTGCCACAATGGCTACACCCGTTGCCACAGTGATGATAAGAAGAGCAACTGCCTGAATAATCAAAATGAGTTGTTCAAATGTCGTATTTGCGTTTGCAATCCAATTTTTGGCCACTTTTGTTCCTAAGAGATTGAAAAAAAATTAAAATAGGTGGGTCTTTAATGAGAAGGGTAAACCCGTAAAAATGGATAATAGCATTACTCTAATATCAACTGTAGCAATTGCTTTCGGAGTTGCTCTAATTTTGGGGTTTATTGCAGAAAAACTCAAATTCCCCGCTCTCGTCGGCTACCTGGTTGCCGGCATTATTGTTTCCCCGAATCTTTACGGTTTTAATGTTGACCTTGGTTTAGCGGAACAGCTTTCAGAGCTTGGCGTAATGCTCCTGATGTTTGGGGTAGGTCTTAATTTTTCACTTTCGGATCTGCTCAAAGTTAAAAAACTTGTTGTTCCCGGGGCTGTATGCCAAATGGCACTCTCGGCCTTTTGCGCAATTATGATGGCTCACCTTTGGGGTTGGCCTATCGGACAATGTGTCATCCTTGGAATGTGCTTAAGCTGTGCATCAACCGTCGTTGTTCTTAAAGCTTTGGAAGCACGAAGCCTTCTTGAAGGATTTGACGGAAGGGTGGCTGTCGGCTGGCTTGTCGTGCAGGATATGGTGACCGTGCTGATGCTCGTTCTTCTTCCACCATTGGCCTCCTTATTGGGGGGACACAGCACAAGTTCGGATCTTCCACTCTGGCGGTTAATTGTCGAAACTGTTGCCCGTGTTGCTGCTTTTATTATCTTGATGCTTGTCATCGGCAAACGGGTTCTTCCATGGCTCTTATGGCAAGTTGCTAAGACCGGTTCCCGTGAATTATTTACCTTGTGTGTTTTAGCAGTTGCAATTGGAATTGCTTACGGAGCTTCCGAGATTTTCAGCGTTTCTTTTGCCTTGGGAGCCTTCTTTGCCGGAATGGTGATGAGAGAATCTCAATACGCCCACAGAGCTGCCGTTGAATCATTACCTCTGCGCGATGCCTTCTCGGTCATCTTCTTTGTCGGTGTCGGCATGTTGTTTGACCCGTCAGCAATTCTTGAGCATCCATTCTATTTATTGGGAATTCTCTTCTTAATTCTTATTGTTAACCCATTGATTGCATTCGGAACCGTCCTTCTATTCCGCTATCCGCTTCATACGGCAGTCACGCTGGCATGCTGCCTCGGTCAGATTGGTGAATTCTCTTTCATTCTCGGAACGTTAGGTGTGTCGTTAGGGCTGCTGACTAAAGAAGGTATGAATTTAGTATTGGCGGCTGCCATTTTAACTATTGCTCTCAATCCAATTTCTTTTTCCGTGGCCAGACCGGTGGCAGAGTTGCTGTGCAAACATTTTCGTTTTGCCAGAACGGCGGCGGCTCGTTTAGATCCTCAATCCACAATGCCCGATGAAGTTGAAAGCAGAAAACTTCTTCGTCACGTTGTCATTGTCGGATATTCCTCTATCGGAAGAAAAGTGTGCGAGATTTTGACAAAACAAAAAATTCCGTTTGTCGTAGTAGATAAACAAGATGAGGTTATCAGCACCCTTAGAAAACAGGGTTTTGTTGCCATCCAGGGGGATTGCACGGATCCGGCAACACTTTTACAGGCTCACGTTCAAAACTCTGCTCAATTAGTCCTAACTATCTCGGATGAATTAGAAAGCCGTAAGGCTATTGCCGCAGCAAAAATTTTGAATCCTGATATTGAGATTATTATTCGTGCCGTGACAGATACGGAAGCAGATCATTTAAGATCCGAAAACCTTGGAATTGTGGTTCAAGCTTCAACGGCTTTAGCGTTGAGGATTGCACAATACTCTATTTATTCATTTACCAAATACAGCTCCGGAGGACACTCCAAGAGAAAAGAAGAAGAGGCGGAAGAGAAGGCGAAAGATATGCTTGATGATTTAGTAGCAGACGAAGAAAGAACAGTTGAAAAGTCTACTCAGCATGAAAGATTGATGCGCTCTTCGAATAAACCCACTGACAGCATGGAAAAATAAAGTAATGGAACATAGTTTTACTCTAATCTCGACATTAGCCGCCGGTTTTGGAATAGCTCTTGTTTTTGGCTTTATCGCTGAAAAATTCAAGATTCCGGCATTAGTAGGCTATCTTTTAGCCGGGGTAATCGTTTCCCCGGCCACTCCGGGCTTTGTTGCAGACATCAATATTGCCTCCCAGCTCTCTGAAATCGGTGTAATGCTGCTGATGTTCGGCGTGGGCCTGCATTTTTCATTATCCGATTTAATGCGAGTCAAATATATTGCCGTTCCGGGGGCAGTCGCTCAAATGGGCTTGGCTACAGGCCTTGGTTTGCTGGTTGCGCATTATTGGGGATGGTCATACGGTCAGTCTTTGGTTTTCGGCTTATGTCTTTCTTGCGCTTCAACTGTAGTGCTCCTGAAAGCTTTAGAGACGAAAGGAATATTAGAAAGTCATGACGGACAGATAGCGGTAGGTTGGCTTGTCGTCGAAGATATCATGACGGTTTTAATTTTGGTGCTTTTGCCTCCGCTTGCTCCAATGCTTGGTGCCGAAGCAGTTCAGTCTGTTGAATCTGCTACTCCTTTATGGGAAATCATTGCATGGACCGTCGGCCGTGTTGCTTTGTTTATTTTCCTAATGCTTGTGGTAGGAAAAAGGGTTCTTCCATGGCTTCTTTGGCAGGTAGCAAAAACCGGTTCGCGTGAACTCTTTACTTTGTGCGTACTGGCAGTTGCCATCGGCATTGCCTACGGGGCCTCCGAAGTCTTCTCCGTCTCCTTTGCTTTGGGCGCTTTCTTCTCCGGTATGGTGATGAGAGAATCCAAATACGCTCATCGGGCAGCCATGGAATCCTTGCCGTTAAGAGATGCTTTCTCCGTCATCTTCTTTGTCGGCGTCGGCATGATGTTTGACCCGATGATTTTGGTCGATAAACCGCTTCATTTATTAGCAGTTCTGGCCATTATTATTCTGGGAAAATCTTTGGTAGCTTTCGGATTGGTAATGCTTTTCCGTTACCCGCTGCATACTGCACTGACCGTAGCGGCCTCCTTAGCGCAGATTGGTGAATTCTCATTTATTCTTGCCGGACTTGGTGTGAGTCTCGGACTTTTACCTCAAGAGGGTATGAGCTTAGTCTTGGCAGGAGCCATTATTTCCATTGCATTTAACCCGGTTGCATTTGCCCTGGTTGAACCGCTCAGAAACTTGATGAAAAAACGCTGGAAATACGCACGGGTTCTTGATGCTAAGTCTGATCCTCTTTCCGTCATGCCTGATGAAGAAGAATCCAAGTATTTGAGAGGACACATGGTTCTTGTCGGATATAACAAGGTATGCGAACACATTGCGAAGGATTTGTCCGAGAGAAAAGTTCCGTTTGTCATTGTTGAAAAAGACCGCAACATCGTTGAAGATCTTCGTAAAAACGGATTTAAGGCAGTATGCGGAGATGCCATTGATCCTGCAATTCTCATTCAGGCTCATGTCCAGGATGCGGCTATGGTCATTCTGAATTTCAGAGATGACATTCTGAGAAGAAAAGTGATTGAGACCGCTAAGATTCTGAATCACAAAATTGAAGCCGTCATCATGACCTCAGACGATGAAATTGCTGTCAGAGCAATGA
>NZ_CABSJB010000066.1:0-6651 GCF_902477955.1 uncultured Turicimonas sp.
GCACCATACTGTTCATCATAAGTTTGACTAATGAGCGTGCCGGCAATTTTCCAAACTTATGATGAACAGTATGGTGCTGACAATAAAAACTCTATTCAAAACAAACTGAAAGATAAAAAGAAAATTATCTGTGATATTGAATCAGTCGTTCCTAACGGAAACGGTGTAGCTACTGTTCGATTCACTAAGAGACTGGTTGATACCTATACCAATCAAGAAGAGATGAGGCACTCTTGGAGAGCCACGATCGGATACGAATACAACCCGACGTATTCGATGGAAGAGTCGCAGCGTCTGATTAATCCGCTTGGGTTTACTGTTACAAGCTGGCGTACTGACCGCATTTTGGAGGGTACGCCATGAAAAAATTAACAGTTAAAGTTATCGCTGCAAGTTTGATTGCTCTGTCTGCTTTTTCCGTCAGTGCCTTAGAAAAACCGGTTTCCAGCAGTCTGGACAAACGAGTTCTTTATACCGAACATAAAGAAGGTCAGGTCTATCCAATTAATGCCGTCAACGGCGTTATTACTGCCATTGTTTTCGGTGAGGGAGAAAAGGTTCTTGATTGGGGCAGCGGATACTCTACCGCTTGGGAATTTGCTGCACGCAATAATCATTTTTTCCTGAAGCCAAAAGATTTTCAAGGCACAACAAACTTAGTGGTCGTCACTGACCGGTACACCTATCTTTTTGATGTAAAACTTACTTCAAATAAAAAGAACGCCACTTACTCGATGACCTTCAGATATCCAATGCTGGAGGCTCAGAAAGCTCAAGAAGAAGCTAAGAAAAAAACTGTGAATGCTTTGTTAAGCAACTCGCCTTTAAATGAAGCGGCAATCGAGGAGGAGGAGAAGAAGAACACGCTTTACACCGAAAACTTCGGCTCCTCTTCTCTGTCAAGAGATCTGGCTCCCCTTGAGATTTTTGATGACGGCCAGTTTACTTATCTTAAGTTCGACAAGCACACCGATTTTCCCGCTGTTTACAGAGTTGCAGACGATGATGAAGAAACTCTGCTTAACAGTCATGTCAAAGGACAATGGCTTGTAATTCACGGAATTTACAAAGAACTAAGACTTCGAGCCGGACAAGGAGTAGTCGGCATCTACAACGACGGCTATACCGGAGGCGGTGTAAGAAAAGAAACCGGCGTAAGCGTTCCCGGTGTCGAACGCACGCTTATTAAGGAGGTCAATTAATATGGCCCAACAAGACAAAATCAATTCAATCGAACAAGAAGAGACTGACCTTGCTCAGACAAGTAAAGGCATTCCGAGCGTTGCCGGAAAAAGAAAAAACAAGTCTAAAAAAGGAGCTGTAATTGGTGTCTGCTTGGCTTTGTTTCTTTTAGCCTGCATTGGTGTTGGTTTTTATCAGAAATTTGCTCCAAAGTCAGTTGAAACAAAGGAAAAAGAGCCTATTCATTACAACTCTGCAAAATCTTTAATTTTGCCTTCTCTTGAATCAATTACTCCTCCAGAACCAAAAGTTGAACCTCAAGTAAAGAGTATTGAAGTAAAAGAAGAAAAGTCTCCAACTGTAGCTCCGCTCCCGGCTCCTGCAACCGTAACAGTATTTAGTGAGCCTCCTCGAATTGAATCTACCGGACCTCAAGGGTTCGGTGCTCCGGCAAAAGAGCAAAAGAAGGAGCCGACACTTGCTGAAAAACGGAATATGGCTCCGATGATGGGAGAATCCTCCGGAGCTTCCGGACAAGGGGGCGGCAACGGAAAAGGACTAGCAAGCACCCTGCGGGAAGAAGAGCAGGAAGGTTATGTGAGCTCCGGTGCGGGCGGCAAGCTCGGTTCTCTTATGCACGGCATGGCTACTCCTTCAACAAGAGCCGTCATGATGCCGGATCGAAACTTGCTATTGGCAAAGGGTACGTTTATTGACTGCATTTTGGAAACTAAGCTTGATACGACTGTCCCGGGCATGACGAGCTGCGTAATCCCACAGGATGTTTATTCAGCAAACGGCAAAGTTTTATTGATAGAAAAAGGCTCTAAAGCTATCGGTGAGTACAAGGGAGCTGTTGAAAACGGTCTTAATCGAATTTTTGTTCTTTGGACTCAAGTCCAGACTCCTAAGGGAGTAAGAGTCATGCTTGATTCGCCGGGTACTGACTCTTTGGGCGGCTCCGGGCTTCCCGGTCATATCGACTTTCATTGGTGGGCCCGCTTTGGCAATGCTCTTCTGTTTACTTTAGTTCAGGACGGTTTTGAGTTTGCGATGACTAAACAGACAGAGAATTCCGGCGGCGTTAACTACTACCAAAACTCCCAAGACGGCATGGAAAAAATCATTGAAGAAGCTATGCGTCAAAGCGGCAATATTCCTCCGACACTGACAAAAAATCAAGGTGAGAGAATCGGCATTTTTGTTGCCAGAGATGTTGATTTTTCGGGTGTCTATCAGCTTAATCCGATAAAGAGGTAAGGAGAAATGAGATACTATTTTACAAAATCTTCTTGGGTTAAGCCGGTTTTCTTTCGTGTTTCGACAATAGGAACCACAAAAGTTTTTCTTTCAACTTTGCCTTGTTTCATCTGCCGGACTGAAGAAATAAGATCTTCGCAGAATTGGTTTATTTCATCGTCCACTGAGAACTTATTAAGTTTTTTTTGGGACATCAAATATTTCCTTCAAGCTTTTAGGCTAAAGAAGCCTCAATTGTGCGTAAGAGAGACTTTCTCAACCAAGGCCGGAAGAGAAAGCAGCAAACCCGTTTTTTCAAGGTTGATTTCCGCTTGTCGAAGATCATATGCACTTTGCATATTAAGAAGCAAGCGAGCACTGATACCTAAAGTTTTTTGCACACGCAAAGCTAAATCCGCTGAAATCCCTATCTTTCCAGAGATGATTCCGAAAACAGTTGAAGGAGAGACCTTCAATGCCTTCGCTAAGGAAGCCGGCGTGATCTTAAAAGCAGTAAGGACGTCTTCAATGATTAGCCCGGGATGGCATGGATTTAGTTTTGTCATTAATAGTCGTCCTTGTAATCAAAAATGGGCGGATAACTTTCCATTTCCCAATCCTAAAAGCACGGTGAGGATTGCGCAAGCCGCCAATCTGATTTAGCTATTTTTACCTATTAGAACTTAAGAGAGGAATTAATGAAGAACGCACATGAAAAGTTGAACCAACGGCATAAGCTCAGTGAAGAAAATCAGAGAGCATTGCAGACGCTGCTGGAAGCATACGGAAAAACAAAAGAATTTAAAGAGCATCCGCAGCTTGCAGAAGGACTTGAAGAAAAACTCACTTCAGTGTTTCTTAGTGCGCAGAATCAAGGAATAAAAATTTCTTTGAACCGCTACGACATCAATGCACCAAGCCGTAATGCCGTTAGAGTCCAGTTCAAACAACAATCAAAAGAAAAAGAAAAATAAATAAAACTAATTTCAATTTGCACGACTAGCGGAGACAAACCAATCCTTAAGGAAAAAAGAAATGGAATTTAAAGACAGGCTGAAATATGCCGACACACTTTATGTATCTCAGCATTGGGCATCATATCTTGCCGGAGCGACAGACGAGCTTCCTTCCGATTTAGACGAAAAAGAAGAAAAAGGCATTGAAAAATTTGAAAGAGAATGGGAGGTTGTCGAAGTTAAACCGGAGACTGTAGACGCACCGGTATTTGCAAGATGTGAAATTAGCGGTTTGATGGCTGACTGCGTTGAAGTAGTCGCAATTAACCGTGATCTCATAAAAGCTGAAGAGCAGAGAATCGAGACTGACAATAAGTTAGGTAAGTTGTCAGAGGAGAATAAAAAAACATTTGAAAGCGTCTATCAAGCTCATATTCGCCAAGATGAGTTTCGCAATCATCCGGACCTAAAACCTGCCTTTCGAGCAAAGCTAGCAGATATGTTTTTGGCCGCTCAAGAAAAGGGAGTGACATTGAAACTAAACGAGCCTTCCCCTCAGAAAACTGCTGAAACTGTCGGCAAAGAAAAGCCGGCAAATAAAGATCAAGAACGTTAATAAAAATTGGAATGTGAGGAAGATATGGCTCGCTTAATGGCTGAACAACTTGAATTAGACTTTTTTGCTCTTTTGCCCGAGAAGACAGAAGAGGCTCCCTCTGTCAGAAGTCCTGTTTCACGAGTTTCTAAACCGGCAGTGAAAATGCCGGAAACTTCGGAAAGAGTTCAATTTAATCGGGACGGAAGCAGGAAACTTAATGATTTTGGTGAAGATCTGGACAACCAGCGCAAAGGCAAAGTCAGAGTCAATAGACAATCAAATCAGTTTCTCTATGACGAGCAAAGCGAACTGGAGAAACGTCTATCAAGGGAGCCATTGGATTCAGTTTGGCCCAAAGATTCGATAATAGAACTTCAAAAAATTAATCCGAAGGCTGCCGCATGCCTCTGGCTTGTTAGAGGAACTATGAGCGGCAGAAAGCCTGCACAAAGCTCGCCTCGTTATCAAGGTTACTTAAAAACAGCGTTAACCGCAATCGGTCTGCACCGTCAGGTGCTCTTTGGAGAGGATGCTCCAGAAGTAGGAGATGTCAGAGCTTTTGATAGATTTTATGGAATAGGAAAAGAAAGTTATGAGGTTCTATCTCTAGCCGATGGTAAGTTCTGGCCTTATTTGAGAATGGGTGTATTCCGAAACGCAAAAGCCATTCCCACTGCTAATGATTGGAAATTGAGTGATGGTTCGGATATTAACGATTACCCCTTTCAAATTGCAGTCGGTTTTAATGAAAATAACGCCAAAGAGAAACATCCTCTGTGTTTTCTGGACGAAGACGGAGAAAGAATTCCTTATATAGCTGTTGTTGTCGGCAAAGATGAAGAGGAATTTAAGCAAAATTTAAATCGGCAATTGAGTATTTCTCTGCAAAGGTATTTAGAGGCTGAAAAGCAAGAAGATGAACAAAAGGAAGATAAACCCAAAAAGATTTCAGCTATTCGATTGTTTGGGCGCGGGGACCGTCAATCTCATACTTATGAAATCTATGGAAAACAGGGCAGCATAGAGCTTCAACTTACCGAAAGGATAGCTTTTAAATCCGACGCGGATTTTTGGGATTATGTGCTCAGACATCAAGAAGAGTTTGAAAGCAAATATCTTGAACTAAGGACGGAGTATTCAAAAAGCGAGAAGGATTGGAGAGGAAATTCACCTATTCGTGAAAGAATTGGGACTGATTGGCGGCAAGGAAAAGACGCTACGCCGGAAATGTTTATGTCAACGTTCGGTTTCCGTGGCGTCGAATTCGGTAATTGGGTAAAACAAGGCAAACACGGCAGAGAGCGTCAGTGGATGCTTAACAATGCTTTTGATTCTCTCAAAGATCTGGCAGAAATTTTAAACATACCTCCTAAGGCCGTTGCTCTGAACGGTGAACTGGGACTTTGTTTTGGTTCCCGAGGATTCGGCTCTGCTTCTGCTCACTATGACCCGCAAAATCGACTGATTAATCTGACAAAAACTAAGGGATATTCGAGTTTGGCGCATGAATGGTTTCATGCACTGGATCACCACATGGCTTGTGATCTATATGAAGCGAAACTCTTCGAAAGCAAATTCCTAAGCGACAAGGCTGAACCTGTAAGGTTCGGTCTATCAGAGGCTTATAAAGAAAATCTGCGCAGACAAATTGAAGCCTACTCAAAAACGCCCGATGCGGTTGTGGAATCAATTGAAAGCAAACTTACATCAAACCCTTTGTTTCCCGCCGTAAGCACAGGCCTTGTGTTGGAGACCCTTACTCATCACACTGCATTTAAAGACGGCAGAAGCGTGACCTATTCGTTGAAACACCAAATTACTAAAGACGACCTCAGAGAAATTCACTTCGAGCATGAAACCAAGCTGCGTCCGCAAGTTTTTCATGCGTGGGGAGATGTGGTAGAAGCAATAAGAGCTTCTTCAATGCATCAAAGAATGAAGAAGAAAAACGCTTATTGGCAGTCGAAAATAGAAGAATCTGCCAGAAGTTTTGAAGCCTTTATTCAGTATCGCTGTAAAGAACTTAACATACAAAATGATTTCCTGACTAATGCCGCTTTCAGTGAAAAATCTCTAGGAAAAGATAACTTCTATCCGTACTTAGACGGAGAAGATGTAAAGAAGGTATGCGATAAATTCAGAGAACTCTTTGCCGTTATTAAAAATAAAGAAACAAAAAAGGGAGTAGAGCTTTATTCGAGAGAAATAACAGAAAAAGCAGGGACACCTCGTTTGGACATTAGAGAGCTCCTAACCAAAGAATTCGGTGAAAACGGAATTGTTCAGCTTATCAAGGCAAACAAACTTTACATTGCTCAAAATCAGGAGGAGGCTCTTTTCATTCACGCCACGAAAGAACGAGAAGGCAGCTTTCAAACCTTGTCTGTTCAAGAGCCGATAAACGAAAAAATTCTGGGTTTCTACGATCCCAAGGCAAAATGCTCTTATCTGGTTGCAGACAACCTGACCAAGGAAAATTCTGTTGCCGTTGTGCTTCATGAAATCGGCGTGCATATGTCACGGGATTCGCAGTTTAAAGAGAGAACCGAAAGACTGATTACACAGGCTAATGAACTTTTCCGAGAAGGATTAAAAGAAAAAGACCCTCTGATGGAAAAAGTACAGAAAAGACTTTCTGACTCCAATGTACAGCCGTTCTTTAAAAATTACAAAGAG
>NZ_CABSJB010000067.1:0-6100 GCF_902477955.1 uncultured Turicimonas sp.
AACATGAATTAAACTCACCAATAAAGTATTATTAGATTGGTTGTTTAAAAACGTCTATTTTGTATTAAAACGCAATATAAAATCTTTACTTTCAAGCATATAGACTTATTTTTGAACTTTATTTTTAAGACGCTTTCGATTTATTTTTCCTCGTTCTAAATCTGTTTCGATACCAAAATTTGGCTCAAAATCGCTTCTTTGTAGCCCACCTCTGCTCTTACTCAGAAACCGAAAAAAAATTTCTAAGAGTTTTTTGAGAATTGATAAGAGTTGAAAAAAAGAACATGGTTTTGGCTTTCCACATTAAGTAGAAAAAGCCCCTTCCAACAGACAGACGAATGTACTTTGCGTAAAATCGCACGCTTATCGTCCTGCAAGACCGGTATGTGAGTTAAGTTCGTTAGTCGAAAAGTTTGCCGCCTGCACCATTACACGACAGGTCGCCCAATCAGGCTTGCCTTAATCTAGGCCTTAGCCTCCCAGGTCGATCGCAACCGCTAGATATATCACGTGCCGTGCTGACGTTAAAAAAGGCTCCGAAGAGCCTTTGGTTTATTTGAAGTTTTGCTATTCGACTCGTTCTCCGTGGAGAGAAAGGTCTAATCCGACGCGTTCTTCTTCAGCTGATACACGCAAGCCGATCAAAAGATCCACAATCTTCAAGAGTACATACGTTACGACAGCCGCATAGATAAAAGTAGCAATGACACTTTCAAACTGAATCCATAGCTGTTCTGCAACTGGCTTCATGGTTTCACCTGTTATCATGTCTGAGGCAAACACCCCGGTGAGAAGAGCACCGACAATGCCGCCGACACCATGGACACCGAAAGCATCTAAAGAATCGTCATAACCTAATTTGTATTTAAGCCATGTTGCACCAAAATAGCACACCAATCCGCCGCAGCAACCAATAAATAGAGAGGCAGCCGGAGTAACAAAACCGGAGGCAGGAGTGATGGCAACTAAGCCAGCAACAGCCCCCGATATTGCGCCTAGAACTGTGAATCTCTTATTTACGATGTATTCGCAAATCATCCAGGTAAGAGCAGCTGCTGCAGCTGCAATTTGACTTACTACGATCGCCATAACGGCTCTGGAGTCCGCAGCCAATCCGCTTCCGCCGTTAAAGCCGAACCACCCGATCCACAAGAAACAAGCACCGGTAAGAGCCAGCACGAGGTTATGGGGAGCCATCACTTCTTTACCATAGCCTAAGCGCTTGCCTAAATATATACAGGCAATAAGACCGGCTACCCCGGCATTGATATGAACAACGGTTCCGCCGGCATAGTCCAAAGCACCAGCTTTAAACAACCAGCCTTCATCTGCCCATACCCAGTGACAAACCGGTGCGTAGCAGAAAAGAGACCATAAAATCATGAAAAGGAAAAGGGCGGAGAACTTGATTCGTTCTGCAAAGGCACCGCACATAAGAGCAGGTGTCAAGATGGCAAATGTCATCTGGAACATCATGAACAGCATCTCCGGGATTGAGCCGTGCATGGTGTCAATCTGGATGTTTTGTAGAAAAACATTGTCGAAGTTTCCAATGAACCAATTTCCGCCTGAAAAAGCAAGAGAATATCCAACCGCATACCAGACGATGGTTACCGCACAGCAAATAGCAAAACTTTGCATAACAACGGAGAGGACATTCTTTTTTCTTACCATCCCGGCATAAAAGAGGGCAATGCCCGGAATAGTCATAAACAGGACTAATGTCGTAGCGACCATCATCCATGAAACATCAGCGGCATTCATTTCATCTGCAGCCCAAGCAGACGAAGAGAGAGCAAGTAGGGCAAATAAAGAAAGTTTGAGCCAACTCATAATGCAGCCTCCCCAGTTTCTCCGGTTCTAATGCGAATGCATTCTTCAAGCGGTGTGACAAAAATTTTTCCGTCGCCGATTTTTCCTGTCCTTGCAGCTTCGCAAATTTTATCAATAGCTAAATCAACTAAAGCATCCGGACATGCAATTGAGAGACTTACCTTAGGAAGGAAGTCCACAACATATTCGGCTCCTCTATAGATCTCTGTGTGACCTTTTTGCCTTCCGAATCCTTTAACTTCAGCGACTGTAATGCCGCTTATTCCCAGTTCAACAAGTCCTTCTCGAACTTCATCGAGTTTGAACGGTTTAATGATTGCGGTTATAAGTTTCATTTTTTCCTCTGATTAGTTGGTATTAACAACAATTAGAGCTATGCATAATCCGTGCCAATTTAGGGTTTCCATTGAGAAAATAGGTTCTAAGAAAAGGACGGATGAAAAATCGAAGGAACCAAGACGAAAGAGAGGAATTTTCTACTGTATATTTTTTAGCACTCAGCCTCGAAAAATATAAGTTAAGGAGTAGAAATGAAGAAAAGGTTTTTACTAAAGTTACTTGCAGTCTCGGCTTTTGTTGCTTCTCTTGGAACCATTTCCATGGCAGCCGAACCCGTTACGATCAAAATCGGGGCTAGTCCGGTTCCGGCCGGAGATATCCTGAATTTTGTTAAACCAAAGCTGGCAGAAAAGGGAATAAATCTGAAAATCATTGAATTTTCTGATTATATTCAGCCTAACCTTGCTCTCTCGGATAAAGAAATCGATGCCAACTTCTTCCAGCACAAGCCATTTATGGATAAATTCGCTGCAGACAGAGGTTTAAAGCTCCATGCAATGCCGGGAATTTTTATTGCTCCTATTGCGTTGTATTCCAATAAAATCAAAGACGTAAAAGAGATCAAGAAGGGCGACAGAATCACTATTCCAAATGATCCTACCAATGGCGGAAGAGCGCTTCAATTGTTGGCTTCTGCCGGCTTACTTAAGCTCAAAGACAACGTAGGTCATTCCGCTTCTATCGAAGACATTGTCGAAAATCCGCTGAAATTGAAGATCATTGAGGTCGAAGCTGCAACTCTTCCTAGAACTCTGGACGATGTAAAGGCCAGTGTCATTAATCAAACCTATGCGTTAAGCTCCGGATTAAATCCTGTGAAAGACGCCATTATCATTGAATCCAAGGACTCTCCTTATGCAAACATTGTGGCAGTAAGAGAAGGGGACCAAAATAAACCTGAAATCCTAGAGCTGAACAATACGTTAAGAACCCCGGAAGTTAAGGCTTTCATCCTCGAGCACTTCAAAGGTTCATTAATTCCATCTTTCTAACCATCATGAAAAAATTATTACTCTCTTTGGCACTCGTTTCGCTCACTTCCGGAGCATTCGCTGCTGACACACTCAAAGTTGGTGCATCGCCGGTACCTCATGCTGACATTCTGAAAGTTGTCCAGCCGGCTCTGAAAGAGAAGGGCATTGATTTGAAGATTATCGAGTTTTCTGATTATGTTCAACCGAATTTAGCCTTATCCGACAAAGACTTGGATGCCAACTTCTTCCAACACCTTCCTTATCTGGAAGCTTTTTCCAAAGATCATAGATTAAACCTTGTTTCCGCCGGTCCGGTTCATATTGAACCAATGGGCGTTTACTCCAACAAAGTCAAAAATCTTAAGGAATTGAAGAAAGGGGCAAAGATCGGTATCCCAAATGATCCGACTAACGGAGGCAGAGCTCTGCAGGTATTGAATGCCAACGGCGTCTTGAAAATGAAAGACGGAGTAGGCGTTAACGGAACTCCTTTGGATATCGTTGACAATCCTCTTAAAGTTAAGATCGTAGAAGTTGAAGCAGCAACCCTGCCACGAGCCCTGGAAGATCTTGATGCAGCAGTTATTAACTCCAACTTTGCTCTCGGTGCAAATTTGAACCCTTCGAAAGATGCTATTGCAATTGAGCCTAAGGATTCTCCTTACGCTAACGTAATAGCTGTCCGCAAAGGAGATGAAAACAAACAGGAAATCAAAGAGTTGATGTCTGCTCTGAGATCTCCGGAAGTAAAAAACTTCATAGAGAAGAAATACGACGGTGCCGTAGTTCCTGCTTTTTAAAGAATTTTCTGTAGCGCCCTAAAATGTTAGCTACTAAGACTGAAAGGAATTTACACCCACCAGAACTTAGTAGCTAACAACTAGAATAAAAAATCCCGGGTTTGTTCAATCCGGGATCCAACAATAAAAACTCTGAGAGTAAAACGAACTGTTCGAGGTAAGAAAGTAATAAAAATAAAACGTTATTGGCAATGCAATGACATAAAAGCCATACTTCCTTCACCCTTACGTCGTTCTAATTCCTCTATCTGATCCTCAGAGTCAAGTTCAAATCTTTTTTCAATATCAATATCAGCAATCTGGACCTTGTTTCCTTTAAGAGTAAGGCGAGCCCAGTAGGAAAGTCGCTGACTGTCTAAAATCAAACAATCCACGGTTCTATACATAAACAATTTCTTGATATTGACGTCTGCTGTCGCCTGGCAAGCAAATAACTGAGAAATATCATCACCGGCTTCAACCTTCACTGACTCTTCAAGTCCGGCGGATAATCCAATAATTTTGTTATTTTTTAGAGTTATGCTGCCACCCAAATGTTTACTATCCAAGCTGCATTCATCTGCGGAAAAGGGAAAACTTCCAACGGAATAATCAGTGATACTTTTCTCAAAAACGCAAGTTGTTACATCTAAATTAAGAATCTTAGACACTTTGATAACCTTCAATTCGTTTACAAGTTTGCCTTCTGTTGTTGAAATATTCGTATTTTTTTCTTGCGCGATCAACCTCGTAAACCCCGATTCTGACTCACTTTGAGTTAAATTACGCACTTTCCTGTAAGGGTTTTATCTTAGCTTAGGGCCTATTTATACAATTCTTAAATAAAAGATTTTTTTGACGGCTAATAAAGAGCAAGAACGAACTTCAAAATAAAAAGAAAAATAATTAGCGAGAAAAATAATTATTTGCAAAAGTCAGACAAAATATGAGAGAAAACATTTTTACTGCCCAAAATAAGTTGTCTAAATATTTAAATAGTAAATGAATATAAATTCAAAAAATTTTGAATTCTTGCTAAAGCCTAACTCCCAGAGGCTCTGAACCCATGGTTCTTCGAGGTTTAGCAATGTTATTTATTCCCAAAAACTACCTTAGTATTTCTACCAATCTCAAACCTTTTTTCAATCTTAAGTATTGAGAATTTTCTGGGTTTGTTCTAAATTCCGCATATCAGTTGAGAATTAACAATATATGTTAGGGTCAACCCTTGAGCTCAGGTTGTCCCTCTTTGTTGTTGTTTCGACCAATTAAACACTGCTTACCCCAAATTGCGAAAGGTTCCATCCCTTCCTTTCAAATTTGGTTCAAGGAGATTTGCTAAATGAAAGTTATATACACGGATGTTCTCGTCATCGGCGCAGGACTTGCTGGCTTGCGTATGGCTGTTGGTGCAAAAGCACGCGGCCATGACTCCATCATCCTGTCTCTGGTTCCTCCAAAACGTTCTCACTCTAAGGCCGCTCAGGGCGGTATGCAAGCTTCCCTTGCTAACGTTATTAAAGGCGTAGGTGATAACGAAGACGTTCACTTTGGTGACACAGTTAGAGGTTCTGACTGGGGCTGCGACCAGGAAGTTGCCCGTATGTTCGTCAACACCGCACCTAAAGCTGTCCGTGAACTGGCTGCTTGGGGCGTTCCATGGAGCCGTATCACTCCGGGAGACCGTCAAGTTATTATTAACGGTGAAAAAGTTACCATTACCGAACGCGAAGCTGCCGCTGGTTTGATCGGTCAGCGCGACTTCGGCGGTACAAAGAAATGGAGAACTTGTTTCGTTTCCGACGGTACAGGCCATGCCATGTTGAACTCTGCTGCTGAACGCGCTATCGCTCACGGCATTCCGGTTCATGAAAGAGTTGAAGCTATCGCTTTGATTCATGACGGTCAGCGCTGCTACGGTGCAGTTGTCCGCGATTTGATTACCGGTGAATTAATTGGCTATGTTGCCAGAGCTACCGCTATCGCTACCGGCGGTGCAGGTAAACTGTTCCGTGTATCTACAAACGCCCAGATCTGTGAAGGTACTGGTCACGCCATCGCTCTTGAAACCGGTGTTGCTAAATTAGGCAATATGGAAGCCGTTCAGTTCCACCCGACAGGTATTTTCCCAGCCGGTATTCTTGTAACTGAAGGCTGCCGTGGTGACGGTGGTTT
>NZ_CABSJB010000068.1:0-5693 GCF_902477955.1 uncultured Turicimonas sp.
CTTTTCGGTAGTGTGCTAATTATAGCATATCACCCACCTTTTGTGCAGAGGTTCCTTAAGTATTCTGCGAAATAGTTGCCAACTTTCTACATAGTAATTAATTGGAGGGGTGAACAACCCGCGTTGAATGGCAGCATTTCAATGCTTAAGATTAAAGAAGTCGGAAATTTTGGTCAAAAAAGCGAAACTCTAAACTCTCTGGGCACGGCAGCAAAGTAAAACTAACACGGTGTCCAATGCTCACTGACTAAAACTGAAAAATAAATAAATTACTTTATTTCGCATAAGGTGAGTTTGTTTTTTGTGCGTATTCACTTCGTATTGGTAACTCACATTGGATTTCTCACTTCTCAACGCTATCGTGCCTTTAACTTTTCGCTTTTGAGGTGTATTTCTAATGCTCTATCCAGATCTAATGTTCATGGCTTTTGAAAAATGATAAGTGTTGAATACTGGTTGATTGATTAATGAAGAAGCTTGAATATCTAGTGGGATAAGTTCAATAAAAGGAGGAAAATAAGACTTGACTCACTTTTTGAGGGATTGTAGGAGAGAAGACGATAACCATTGCAATCTAAAAAGGATGGTCAAGAAATTAGGTAAACTGAAAAAAAATTCAGTTTTATTGAACGTTAGAAATTTATATAGGTTTCATGGCTTAATAGAGAGAAAATGAGCAATAAGAAGAAGTATTATGCTGTAAGAAAAGGGACGAAATGCGGGATCTTTTCAACATGGAAGGACTGTCAAGAAGCTGTCCAGAATTATTCTGGTGCCGAATATAAGTCATTTCTTTCGGAGGAGGAAGCTAGGGCTTATTTAAGCGATCGAGATATTTATGAAGAAGAAGTGAAAGAATTGCTCCGGGAGGGGTGGGGTGTCGCGTTTGTTGATGGGAGCTTTGATACGGAAGTTGGCAAGTATGGTAGCGGGGTTGTAGCCTTTAGACCAGATGGGCATAAAGAAGAACTGTTTCGGGCCGGACAAAACCCGAAATTTATAGGGACAAAGAATGTTGCAGGTGAGCTTTTTGCAGTTCTTCTTGCTTTGGATTGGGCGGTGTGTTCTGAAATCTCTAAGTTGAAAATTTATCACGACTATGAAGGGGTTCATAAGTGGCTTTCAAGTGAATGGAAGCCCCAGAGTCCAGTCAGCAAGATGTATGTTGAAATCTATAAGCATAAGTACGAAGGTCTATTACTTGTGGATTTTGTAAAGGTTAATGGTCACTCAAATAATAAATATAATGATCTTGCTGACCGGCTGGCCAAGGAATCATTGAGCAAAAGAGGAAGAGTTGTCAAAGGAAGTAGTTTCGCTGCCTTTTCTTATGTTAAAAAGGACGTCTGGAAAGATTTGGTAGAGAAGCTAAAGGAGACATTTGAAGGGACATGGGAGAGCCATTCTGAGACGTGCTACCAGTCTTCAGATTTTTTTAGAGCCGCCAGCGGAGATAAGGTTACTTTAACTTTTTATTCTGTTTCACGAAAGGCAACGTTGCAGGGTGCTGTGACTCCGTTTTTTCAAGAGGTACTCAGCGAAATACTTAGCTCGTTAGGAATAGAGGAAAAAGCACTTGACCGTGTATACAGCGACGTGTATCGCGTTAATGTAGATTCACAAGACATTTCAACCAGATTTAAGGCTCAATTTAACTTTCCTGCAGATTATCCTTCGGCAATTAAGAACCTAGTTAGAACAGCGTTAATTAACCTTGCTGTAAATTATGAATGCCCCGAGTACTCCCACTTTGTTTTTCCCGCGTTAAAAGCTGTGGAAGGGCATTTAAAATACCTATTCTTTAAGAATGGGATGGACGTCACGGAGAAAGGTTTTGGGGAGTTTTTCGAAGGAAAATCGGATAAAGGTGCTTTTATCTTGAAAAATCCAAAACTCGCATACGCAAAAGAGATATGCGAAGCGTATAGTTTTTGGAACGCGCAAAGACATACGATATTTCATTACGGTCAATTGTTCGGAAAAATAGATTCAACAAGGGAGCTTAAAACGAAAGCAGATGCGAACGAGATTATCCAACGGTCGCTTATGATAGTTAACAACATAAAATGAGACACAATTTTGGACAATTAAAATATTTTATGGTCCACGCGGATAAAGAGCTCTGTTTCGCAGTTTGTAGAGGTCCAGAGGCATTTTTTAATCACCTTTCTGAGCTGATTGGTATCACTCATGGTATGAAGAATGCTAACAGGCTTGTTATCGACCAAATTCTCGTAACTGGAGATAATGAACAACGCTTTGTTGAAGCTCCCCTTCGTAATGGTAATTTTGCGGCCTGTGATCTAACTCCTGTGAACGGAACGCGGTGCCTTAGGGAGCTTGCTTCGATCGTGTTCAGGGAAAATACATGTTGGGAGGCTTCCTCAATTTTGACTTCTGAACAACTAGCAAGAATTCAATCGGGGCTCCCTTTGTAGTGCGAATTTTTTATGAGTTCTTCAGGATCTAAAAGATCTGAGATATTGATGTCGCCAAATGAGCCTAAAAACTTAACCGATGATTTTAGTTCGTCTATTTTCTTTGATTGGTTTTGGGAAAGTTTTCTTTTCCCAGCAACCAAAGATACCTGTCAATTTCTTTTCTGCTAAAATTTTCAAGGCCGTAGTACTTCGTAAAGCAATCCAATGTCTCTACGAAATTCTTATAGATTTTGAGATCCTTCCTTTTAATAAATTTGTCAACATCTCGGAAATGTCGCAAAACCTTGGCGACATAATTATCGTAGATAGGAAAGTTTTTAGGATTATGGTGACTGCAGTATTTACTAGCGAAGGAATAGAACTTATGGTTTTTCCCTTGGATGTTTACATTCTGTAATTCATCTACTAAAGATAGGTCTTTCTTCGAAAGGCGAGCGTCAATCTTCAATTCCAGAATATGTTTTGCAACAGAGAAAACTGAAAAGATATTAGTGCTATAGAAATCATTCAAGGTCGCAGACTTTAACAGAATGTCTTCTATCTTTTCATTCTTCGGGCAGAATTCCTGAAATAGTTTATCCAGTGCTTTTTCTTGTTCAGGGTAAGCGTCAAGTTGCTCCCACTTCTTTAAGTAAATCGTTACTTGCTCTGAGGAGGGTCTGGGAATGTCTTTCTTTGGTGATCCTGCCATTTAAAACTCCTTTGGTCGGTTGAAATAATTATCTCTGCTTAATGTTAAACCGAACAAACTCTTTTGGCTAAATATTAATTTTTTAAGAAACTACGTTTTCTCAGGATTATTTATACATTTACGGCTTCCTAATACTCCAATTTGTTTTTTGCATTACTGGAAAGCCTCAAAGCGATTTCAGGCGGAGTTTTAACGCCCAATTTTTCCGCAATCCGAGCCTTGTGAAATTTCACAGTCCTTTCTGAACAGCCAAGCTTCTCAGCGATTTGTTTATAAAGTAAACCTTGTGCCAAAAGTTGTGCGACTTCTCGCTCTCTTTGTGAAAGCGAACTCGTTGCTTCTCTCTCGGCTTCTTCCTTCTGACTTTTCAAGAAGTGGAGCAGGTCACTTTGACACGCCTGAAAAACTGCCCCCTTTAACCTCTGAGGATCAACCGGTTTCAGCATGAAGTCCTGAGCACCGTGTTTCAATGCAAGCACGGTCATATCAACATCTCCGTGCCCAGTGACGAAGATGATAGGAATCTCTCGTTCAAGAATCTCTAATTTTTGCTGAAGCTGCAGACCTGAAAGTCCCGGCATCCGAACATCAAGAATCAGACAACCGATTTGAACGTTTTCAGAAGCAAGGTAATCTTCCGCACTATTAAAGATCTTGCAGTTCCAGCCGGAACAGCGAAGCATAAATTCATAGGATTTCGCGACAGTCTCATCGTCGTCCACAATTCTGACTAAAGACTTTCCCTGAACTAAGCGGAGGACGGATGGATCTATAGGGTCGGAAGAAGGATACATGCGATGACCTCTTTATTGTGCTGACGAATGCTGAGCTGACCGCCCCAGCGTTCCACGACTCTTGCCGCAATTGCTAATCCCAGTCCGAGACCGTTGACTTTAGTAGAGTTCTTCACGGCAAACAGATTATTAAAGGATTCTTCATGTTCTAAAAATCCTTCATTGGCGACAGTAATGGCGGTTTCACCGTTTTCGCCGGAGATCTCTAAGGTGATAATCGGTTTCGTTTCTTGGTGCGTTATGGCTTCGGAAGCGTTATTGAGCAAGTTGAGTAAAACAATTTCAAACTGAGTGGGATCAATCCGGACAGAAACCGGAGCGTTGCCCGATGCAACGAGATTAACTTCGTATTTTCCGCCTAACTCTTGATAAGTTTCGACGATAGACAGAGCCAACGAGTTCAATTCGACTTCTTGGATCTTCGATTCTTTCGCTTTAATCAGTCCTCGCATATGTTCAATAATCGAAGAGGCTCGGATGGAGTATTCATCAACGACCTTGAGTGCTTCTTCTAGAAAGAAGAACTTTTGCATCGTAATCATGAGAATGAAGAATATCTCTGAGGCTTTCGGAGTAGTTTCTGATGACGGTGAGCGGCTGGCATTTCAGGATTTCGCTTTTTGTCAGCATTTTTGATCGAACTCGGCGCTTCAATAAAAGAACCGTCAACAATCGTGTCTTTGTTGAAGAGAAGCCCTTTATTGGTAAGTGGTTACTTGAATAATAAAAATATCTTTTTGTCACAACAGCTTTTCCCTAGCGGATGACGAAAACGCAGGATCGTAGTTTCCTACGGAGATTGTGAGTCCATCGTCAAACCGACAAAGCTACGGCAGGAGAAGGAGTCGTGATGCGCCTCCCTACACGTAGGGTCTGACAAGTTATAGACAAACTGAAAAAATGCGGATCATGAGTTCCCATAGATAAGATTGAACGCTGCGTTTGCCTTTTGCTTTAGTAAAGTTCGATACCGCTTTCAAATTATGCAAAGGAATTAAGTTTCAAGGAACTTTATTCTTCTTACCAACTCTAGCTCCAGAGAAGTTGCTGCGAATAAATCAGCGAATGAGGGAGCTTTAATCTTAATTGAGACACTTTTCGATGCTGCACTAATTATATTAAATACCCCATTTTTATATAAAGATTTCTTGCTTATAAGGTTGAACTCAGAGATAGGTTCTGATTCCGCGAGTAACGCATCTATGACAGAAACGAATTATTAGCCCATTCTTGTTATACTGCTCCAAACAGTCTCTGACTTTTGGACAGAGTATTAAAAGCAACGATAAGAGCCCGAGAACCTGAGCAAATGACTAAGAAAAGCATTGCGGATCCCTGCGTGTCCGTGATTATTCCTGTTTATAACGCTAGTAACTACTTGGTCGCTTGTCTTTCAAGTGTTCTTGCCCAAACATTTCAAAGTTTCGAGGTTATCTGCATCAATGATGGTTCAACAGACCGGAGTTTGGAGATACTTCAGGATTTTAGAAAAAGGGACGCGCGGATACAAGTTTTACAAAGAAAACATGAAGGAGTGTCCTCCGCCAGAAATGCGGGGCTTGCCGTGGCACGGGGAGAATTCATTTTCTTCCTAGATGCAGATGATGAAATTCTTCCGGATACTCTGCAGTTGTTGATTGAGAGAATGTTTGACTCTGTTGACGCAGTTATTGGCGAAGCAGCTGCTTCGTACGATGTACACAAAGAGTTAGGGAACCTCTGCACAAAAGGTGGGTGATATGCTATAATTAGCACACTACCGAAAAG
>NZ_CABSJB010000069.1:0-3303 GCF_902477955.1 uncultured Turicimonas sp.
ACATCAGCTCCAATGTTGAAAAAGAGTCAGCTTTTGAGAAGAGTTATTGAAAATTCAATTAGTTATAATTGGTGATTATTACTTCTTTTCCTGATCTCTTTGCAGCGTTTCTGTTGATTAGCCGTTTAACATCTAACGGTTCAATCAAATATTCTTTATACAGCTCTCTCACTAGAGGAACATCGTTGTTCGAGAGCATTACATAAGCTCCAAGTCTGTCTAAGCGACGAAAAAGAACGGCTAAACGATCGTGGTCTTCATAAGAAAAACCAATCTTTGTATAGTCAGTAAAGTCAGCAGAGTGGCTTTCCGGAACGTATGGACTGTCGAAATAGACAAAATCGCCCGGACCAACGTTTTTGCAGGCATCTTCAAAATCGGAACATAATATCGTCACGTCCTGTTCCTTAAGGAATCGAGAAATCGCTTCTATATTATTTTCGTCTAAGGATTTACCGGTCACTTTGTTGTTGTAAGGGACATTGAAGAAACCTTGGCTATTGACCCTATACAAGCCATTAAAACAATGTTTGTTAAGCCATACCATGAGAGCTGCACATTCCGGATCTAATTCCTTTGATGTAATTTTCCGGTTATACCGCTCTCTAATCTGGTAGTAGTACTTCTTATCACAAGCAACTTCATCCAATGAGTTCACAATAGAAATTATTTCTGAGGGACTATGCTTTAATTGTTGATAAAGATTAATCAGTTGCTCATTCGTATCGTTAATGACCGCACTTTTTGGTTTGAGCGATAAAAAAAATGCTCCTGCGCCGATAAACGGCTCAAAGTACGTATTGTAAGTTTGGGGAACTTTAGACATTAACGCCTCTAAAAGTTGTGTCTTCCCGCCGGCCCATTTGAGCACAGGTGACATGACTTTTGTTGGCATCCTCGTTCCTTTCCAAAAATTGTATTTCTCCACGTAGATATTAATGCAATTCACAAAAAACTATTTCTGCCAAACCTTTCTTTCTATACAAAATTGCCTTTTTCTTAATAAGTAAATATTTTGTGTACTCAAAAAGTTTCACACTCTTGTCAAAAGAGACGTTATAGTTTAAAAATACCTAGGTATAAACACTTAGGAGTTCGGTTTTAAGATGCCTAGCTTTGACATCATTTCTGATATTCATTTAGACCACCTAACCGGTACGGGAGATAAAGGGTTAGAGTTTATAGACTCTGTCTTTGAAAATCCGACAGCACCTAATTTGCTGATTGGCGGTGATGTGGGTTTCCAAAGTGATTTTTATTCCTCCTATTTCTTTGATTTGGTAAAAAAGAAATATGAAAAGGTTGTCTGTATTCTCGGCAATCATGATTATTGGGGATTTGATCTTAATACCGAATCTCCTTGGAAGTATTGGTCCGAAAGATATAACGCTCCTAATATTCATTTTCTTAGTCTGAGCGAGCCGAATGAAATCATTATCGATGACACTGTAGTTATCGGAGGTACTTTATGGTCGGAACTGGATCCTGTCTATGAAGTTCTTATTCAGGCCGCATTGAATGATTTCAAAGCCATCAAGAAATTTTCATTGGAACAATATAAGGCTCTGTATAACTTAGAGTTAGAAAATTTAAAGAAACAGATAGACAAATTTTCTGATCAGAAGACTTTGATTTTGACTCACCATGCCCCGACTTACCAAACAACAGAGCGCTGGTCGCAGAGTCCAATTAAGAGCTGCTTCTGTACATCTCTTGAGGACATTATTTTGGATAATCCTCAGATTAAGGCATGGGTTTTCGGACATTGCCATGAGTCTGACGTCATTCACATCGGACAGGCCAAGGTATTAGAACATTCGTTCGGTTATTACAACGCTAATAACCAGTCTTTTAAACCCCTGCACTTGGAAATCTAAAGAAAAACTCCAACCTTTTTACAGATTGGAGTTTTCCTGCAAGCTGGCTCAGCGCGAGGCCGAGCCGGATAACATTAGCTCAAGCCAACAAATTTACCGTTAACAACGTCAATAGAGTAGGCTGCCGGTTTTTTCGGCAGGCCAGGCATTCTCATAATGGCGCCGGTTGTAACAACGATGAAGCCTGCACCGGCGTTGAGGATAAGTCTTTGAACCGGAAGAGTGAAGTCCTTCGGAGCACCTTTCCAGCCGGGTTCATGAGAAAGAGAGAATGGTGTTTTGGCAATGCAGATAGGCAGCTTGCTGAAGCCCAAAGCTTCGATCTTAGCCAAGTCTTTTTGAGCTGCGGGAGAGAATTCAACATCTTTACCGCCATAAACCTTTGTGTTAACTTCTTGAATCTTTTCAAGAACTGTCTGGTCAAGGTTATAAGCAAAGTGGAGAGGCTGAGAGCCTTCTTTGACTGCTTCAATTAATTCCTTGGCTACGTCTACAGCACCTTCTCCGCCTTTGGCAAAGCCGTCGCTGACAGCAAATCTCGCACCTAAAGCCTTGCATTCATTGCGAACAACCTCGATTTCATCTTCCGGATCGCCGAAGAAATGATTGAGGGAGACGACTACCTGTTGGCCGAAGTTCTGAAGATTCTTGATGTGAGCTCTCAAGTTCGGCAAGCCGGCTTTTAAGGCTTCCATATTCGGTTTTCCGATTTCAGGAAGAGCAACGCCGCCGTGCCACTTCAGAGCTTTCAAAGAAGTTACCAAAACGGTAGCGGCAGGCTGAAGACCTGTTAAACGGCACTTGATGTCATAGAACTTTTCAGCGCCTAAATCGCTGCCGAAGCCTGCTTCCGTGATAGCCCAGTCGGCAAGTTTCAAAGCTGCTCTTGTTGCAGCAACGGAGTTGCATCCGTGAGCGATATTAGCGAAAGGACCGCCATGAACGAAAGCAGGGACACCTTCCAATGTTTGGACAAGGTTTGGAAGCATGGCGTCCTTTAATAAAGCCATTAAAGCGCCGGTTGCACCGAGTTCACCGCAAGTGTAGGCAGAGCCGTCTTTTTTGATACCGACGACTAGACGATCAAGTCTGGCACGGAGGTCAGATTCGCCGTCAGCTAAGCAGATAATTGCCATGAGTTCACTGGCAGCAGTAATGTCAAATCCTGTCTGAGCCGGTGTTCCGTTTGCTAAGCCGCCGAGACCGGTAACGATGTCTCTCAAAGAGCGATCATTAACGTCGAGAACACGTCTCCAAGTAACTTCCTTAAGTTCAACTTGACCTTGATGTTTTGCATTGTCAATTAGAGCAGCTAAAAGGTTATTGGATGCTGTAATTGCATGGAAATCGCCTGTGAAGTGGAGATTGATGGACTCCATCGGAACGACCTGAGAGTAACCGCCGCCGGCAGCTCCGCCTTTCATAC
>NZ_CABSJB010000070.1:0-3139 GCF_902477955.1 uncultured Turicimonas sp.
TCATGCGGCATTATTTGACTCCTTTAAGAGTCAACTTTTTTTAGGACAAGACAAGTAAAGACTCTTCACATCTATGAAGGCAAAAATTACAGTGTTTAATAAGAAAGCCAACCATCATAGATCGCTTCAATAAAAAAGAAGGATTAGAACAACCTGCATTCTAATGGCTTCTTCTCCCAGTAAAGAATTTTTGTGGGCGGTCGGTAAGTTCTCTTTTGGCTGCCTTTCTTGTATCTTCCTCAAAATTTTTAGCGGACAATATTGAAAGAAGATAAGAGATCTTTCAATCTTCTTTAAACCATTGAGAAATAGAAGCGATGCGCGAAGAGAAAATGTTGGAAAAAGCGGTAGTTTTCGATATTGACGGAACCCTCTGTGACGACACATCCAGAAGAAAAGAATATTTGACTAATGGGGATTGGGAAAACTACTTACTGGATTGCCAAAACAGCCGGCCGGTCGAATGCACTCGAGTACTCTTGGATTACTATCTCCACAAAGGCTTTAAAGCTATTTTCGTCACAGGCAGACCGGAAGCCCTAAGAACCAGAACAAATCATTTTTTAACTTCTTTAGGGTTACGCATTAACCAATATGAATTGCTCATGCGAGAAGACGGCAACACAGACAGTGAAGCCGTCCTTAAAAGAAAATTCATGTCTATGTTGGTAGGCGCCTACGATATAGAGACAGCTCTTGACTGCCGTCCCGAAGTTCGAGAAGTTTATAAAAGTCTCCAAATTTCTTCCGGGTCACTTTTTGACATTGATTATCCGCCTTACTCTTTGAAAGAAGAACTTGCTAATGACGACCGGCCCTTTTCCCCTAGATACAATTTTCGGCAGCGTGTTGAGGATTACTGTGCTCAACGTTTCGGGTTATGGCGCTGGGAAGAAATCAGAGACGAGCTTCTAACCCACATCAACAGCAAAGGCAAAGAATTTACCTACAGAATTGTTGAAGACGGCGGTAAGTATTTATTCTTCAGCAGAGAACTACTTATGAAACGGGAAACCAAACTTTCGGAATTTAAACGCCATTGGATTCCCGGAAGAACTTCCTACAAGTCCTTAGCCATCCACATTGATGAACTCCCTGTAAAGGTTAATGACCGAAATCTTTATTACGCAGATGCCTGGATTCCACCTGATGGAATCCGTGATGTCATTCTTACTGACGGGAAGAAAGCTGAAGCTACCTTTACAGATGCGAATGGCTGGGACTCTCCTGTCGCTCGCTTTTTCGCCACTGACGGAGAAACAGTTAAGCGCGCCGACATTGAAGAATATAACTATGTGCCAGATGCCGATGACGATTTAAAACATGAAGCTTTTGAAAAGCTCTCTCCTCGAATTAAGCAAGTCTTGGAAAGAATTCGCTTAATTACCAGAGCCGGAAAGTTCACTTTCGAAGAGTTCGCTGCGGAGGTGATTGATCCCCAAACAGGCAAGGTTTATCCGAAATACCAAACAAATACGGGGGAAAATCAACTCCGCGATATTGAAAATGAAAACTTGATTCGCTTGGCTTCAAGCCGAAAATGGAAAGAATACTACATCAAGGTCACACCCCGTTTTGAACATTATTTCCAAAGTTACTCAAAAAGTTAAAAGTTTGCTAAACGTTCGTAGGGCCTCGCCCAACTGGACGAGGAAAATCATTGGATTATTTTCTTTTATTTTTTCCTTTATTAACCATATTGTCGTGCTCGATTGCCGCGTCGAGCCGTCCTGCAATTACTGAGGAATTTGCACGGTAATACCTTTGGAGCATTGCCAAGTCTCGGTGCCCCGTCTGTTTCGCAAGTGCGAGAACGTCTAACCTGGGCTTATTTGTTACCGGGTCAATAGAAGCAGCCCAAGTTGCAAATGTAGCTCGGCTATCATGGAAATTTAAGCCTTCTTCCAGTAATAAGCCGTTTGTATCGCGCTTTGGCCCCAAATCTGCCATATCCCTAATTTTTCGCCAAAGAGCGTCCCTTTGTTGAGAATCGAGGGCTGAAAAATAACTTCTTGAATAACCTCCGAAATTTTCTGCAAGGGCAAGAAGTCTTTTTGCTTCTGATGATAAGGCCACATCTCTTTTAAACCCTGTTTTAGTGATTTCTTTTGGCAAATGAATGGTGTTCCCGTTGATCCAATCTGCCTGTAATTGAAGGATTTCCCCGATTCTCATACCGGTTGCACAAGCAAATTCAAAAGCAAGGACAACTAATTGTGGCAGCGTGCGTGGCTCCGATACACCGTCCCAATCTGCACAAAATCTGAGTTTTTCAATGTCCTCAGCAGTTGCAATTCTTTCCCGATGATCGCCGCTCTTCGGTTTACACGACACTTTTGAATAAGGATTAACGGAAAGAAACTTATTTCTGATGCAATAGTTAAAAATAGAATTCATCAGAGTTGTTTCCTTTAGAACGGTTGCCTCGGAAATTGGTCTCTTGCTCGTCGGACTTACATCATTCATTCTATGGGTTATGTACCGTTCAATATCCCCAGGAGTGACATCGACGAGCCGTTTTTCTGCAAAATCTAAATTTTTAAATCTGGCTAAACGAAAAGTCTCGGGTCTAAAAGATTTCTTTGTTGGGGTTATCTCCCTGCCATACAAATCAACAGCTTCTGCAAAAGTTAAATAAGCACTTAACTGCGGTTGACCTTCTATATCTTTCAGGAGCATCTTGGCTTCGGCCCGGGTTCGGAAAGTCTTACTTTTTACTTTGGACCCTTCTTTCCATCTAACTTGATATTTTCCCGCCTTTAGTTTGAATAAGTAAGCCATAAACCTGTCCTTTACATTTAGGTAACACGTTGAACCTTCAGCAAAACGTTCACCTTAGAAACCAGTTGCCAACTTGTGAATTTATTTTCACAGCCAAGAAGACGGTCAACTTACCGGCCAGGCTCGGTTGTGTCAGTAAAAAAGAAGCAAAGTATTTAGAAGCGGAATATAAGATCGGTCGAATGTTTTAAGGTTCGAAATCGAGGCTACTTTTTCAGGGAAAAATATTTAAAGTTGCCCAAAATCATCACCCCTAAAATTCACTTATTTTCAGCAACTATATCAGTAAATGACAGTAATAGACAATCGAGTAGGGGGACGGGTTTCCCCGCCCCTCTCTCACAGCACCCATCGTGCG
>NZ_CABSJB010000071.1:0-2977 GCF_902477955.1 uncultured Turicimonas sp.
TTGTATTAGATAGGAAAGGCAGGAGCCTGATGCCCTGTCATCCGGCAAGAGCAAGAAAGCTCCTGAAAAAAGGACGGGCCCGGGTGGCTGGTTATTCCTACAGTTGGGAAGGCTGTCCAACTCCTCCTCGGGTTGAAACCTGAGGTATCTTTGGAGAAGTTAGATGAACAACTGCATCCAGTTAACAAAGAAATTAAAACCTCAGTTTGTGACCCGATTAAGAGCTCTTCTGACCGAGTTGTACAAAGATGTGCCGGCGTCGGAATCGGAACCGCAAATTTACCAAATTGTCTATTCCGCTGTGAAGAATTTGGAATGGGCGGCCAACGGTTACTGCATTCTTCCTGACTGTTCCCCTATATATGTTTCAACTACAAAAGGATTTGTAAAAGGACTGACGATGAATTTGTCTGTCTTAGGCAAAAGTTTTGATTTGTGCGTTATGCCGAGTGATTTCAGAGAGGTGTAGGAGATGAAATTTACCGGGAAAGATGAAAAAAGCAAGAACTGGAAAAACTATGTTTACCCAAGCGACTCAGTATCAAATACTCCTTCAAGCCAGTATCTTGGGTGTTGTTTATTGCGCAGTAAATGGATTGAAAGAACCATGTCCAACAACTACATTGGTTTTCCTTGGGTCAGTTATAGCGACAGCAATTCTCCCGGATCTAAAACCTTTTTTCAATACTTCCAGTTGGGGTACGGAATTCTTCACCGCCTGCCTGATTGCAGGACTACCTTATTATTTTCCAAAACCGCTGGAATTATTCATAGAGTATGCGGCCTTTGCCGCCATTACAGTGGGGGCTTTGTGTATTCCATATTTGTGAAGAGGTATTCATTTACCGTTAGACAGGGGAAATCTTACGAAAACATTTTCCTGCGAACCGTCACTGAAAATGAATTTAAGAAAATGCTCTGTTTCTTCCTTTGGAAACAAGACGAACAATCTCACTGTAGTTGTCTCTCCCAGAGAGTAAATTGGTATAGCTTTCATGTTGAGTTTTACAGAAAATTTTTCGTCAAAGGTTTTACTCAAAAGAGTTGGCTCTGGGAAAAATTTGTTCAGAGGGTCGGAGACTTTAACCGACTCCAAATAAATTTGCTCTCGCAAAGATGTAATTTTTACTTGGATCTCTTGAAGGGATTTTGTCCCGTTAATTGTCTGGAAATCAAAGATTTTAATGTTGATAATCATAGAGTTATCTCTGCCAATATCCCAGAAGTAGAGAGTAACACCAAGAGTTATGAACGCGAGAGACGCGGTCGTCCAATCAAGAAGGCTGTCACTAGAGTACCCAGCTCTCTGCACTTCAAACCAAATTCTGGGAAGAATTCCGAGAAAGAGTATCTCAGCACTACCAATATAAATAAATTTCCTGATTTTTCTGTACTGAAGGGCAAGTTTCAGTCTTATAAGAGTTCGTTTCAAGTTCATTATCTTCTCCGAGGGTTGATTAGTAATTTGAGTGTGCAAATCAAATTCTATTCTTCCCTTCGGAGGACTCAATCTCCGGTTATTCAAGGATAAAAAATGAAGATAACTCAATCCAGAAGACTAAAAACTGCACTTTGTTTTATCGCCGGTACGGGCCTTTTAACCTGTTTTGCATTTAAGGTCATGGCTCAGGAGAATTATTCAAAGATTCCGGGGATGCCAAGCATAGATTTTATGACCGGTGATGACCGCTGGGGATGCGAAGTTCTTCTTTGTCTCGCAAACCCAAACGGGCCAAGGGCGGTAAGCGAATGCCGACCTCCTATTGATAAATTGTTTAAGTGCTTGTCGAAACGCCATCCATGCTCGTTTCCGCAGTGCCCGATGGCTGGGGAAGGCAATTATGCAAAGCAGCTTAACGACGGTTTTGACCCCTGCTCGCTATACGGACTGGAGGATGCTCCGAAGGGATATCTTTTGCAAGGTAAGTTAGACGGATTGGACTTAACTTCAGGAAGAAGAGGAAGGACTCAGTATATCAAGCGTGGTTCTTCGTCTTACAACTGGGGCGGAGAACACTTTTTCTCCGGCAACAATGACGAAGGCAGCAGTTCTGCCGGGCGTTGGGCCGGAACCAAAGCCTGTGTTAAAGGTTATCAAGGCACTCTATACGAACCTTACACATGCTATGAAGATTCCGGTGAATCGAGTTATGCCACTACTTGTTATAGGCCGGTCAAAGTCTATGAGCAGGTGCTGTGGCAGGACTACCAAAGCAGACGAGCGATTGATGTTTATATCGACGGCAAAATTTTCAGACGAGTGCATTGGTAGAGCAAAGTTTCATAACCATGGAGAAATATCTGATGAATTATCCCCCGGTAACTTCAAAGGAATTTCTCCGTGGTAAATCCCGAGAGAAAAAAAATGATTGTTAATAAAGAAAAACTCGCAGATGTTGAAGTTGTTAGAGTGGGAGAAAAGCTCAAACAAGGTCTTGCCGGCATCAGAAAGCTAGTTATCTATGAAGCAAGAATCAAACAAGGGCAAAAAACATTGAAAAAGAAGTCAGAAGATTTGAACGAGCTGCTAGCTTGGATTCAGAAGAAAAAGGCGGCCTAAAGTTTTTAACCTTTGTGAATTTTCTTATCTCAGCTTTTTAGTGCAAGCATTTATTTTACAAAGGTTTTTTCTTCAAGGCTGTTCGGAGGCCGGATGCTAAAAAAGTTTAAATTTTTACTTGGCCGGTAAATTTAAACGCCTCCGAACTGTCCTATTTTAAATATTCAGAGCATCTATAAAGACAAAGGCCCCGTAATGAGAAGGTACGGTAAAAGATAATTCTTCTCAAAAGTTCATAAGCGTCCATTTAACCGGCCAAGTTAAATATAGAACGAATGTTAACCACCCCGGGCTAAAAGCCCGAGGCTTGCAAAAGCCTGGTTGACCAGCCTCAGTCGGCAGCAATGCTGACTACGTTGCAGAGAGGTTCAAGACTCACTCCGGGGTGCTTCCTCAGCTCCGGACCCTGAAAGTTCC
>NZ_CABSJB010000072.1:0-2942 GCF_902477955.1 uncultured Turicimonas sp.
TGATGGCCATCGCTTCATGCCGGACGTTGAACCTGAAAAGAAAGAACTTGCTTCCCGTGACGTCGTTTCCCGCCGTATGGAAGAAAGAATTGCTCAGGGTAAAGGTGTTAAGAGCCGCTTCGGTGAACATCTTTGGCTTGATATTACATTGCTTGGTGAAAACCATATTAAGCACAATCTCCGTGAAGTATATGAAATCTGCCATTACTTCTTAGGTGTAGACCCAACTAAAGATTGGATTCCGGTCCGTCCTGCACAGCACTACACCATGGGTGGCGTCAGAACAAATCCAAGCGGTGAAAGCCAAACTCTCAAAGGTTTGTTCTCCGCTGGTGAAGCAGCTTGCTGGGATATGCACGGCTTCAACCGTTTAGGCGGTAACTCTGTAGCTGAAACCGTTGTTGCAGGTATGATTGTCGGCGAAAAGATTGCAGATTTCTGCGACAAACCTGAAAACGCCATCGACATTCCGACTAAGGTTGTCTATGACTTTATCAGACGCGAACAGTCTAAGCTTGACGCATTTGCCAAGAACTCCGGTACAGAAAACATGGCTGAAATCCGCACTCGCATGCAGGAAATCATGACCACCAAAGTTGGTATTTTCCGTAACGGAGATACACTTGAACAGGCTGTTACCGAACTTGAAGAGCTTTATAAGAAGAGCTTCAATGTTGCCGTTAAGAACCAACCTGGTGCAAATCCGGAATTGGTTTACGCATACCGCACTCAGAAGATGCTTCGCGTAGCTTTGACAATTGCTCTTGGCGCTTACAAACGTACAGAATCCCGCGGTGCTCACTTCCGTATTGACTACCCAGTCCGTAATGACGCTGAATGGTGCTGCCGTACTCTTGCCTCTTGGAAGAACGAAAACGACACAATGCCGACTCTTGAATATCAGAAACTTGATATTTCCAAGATGGAACTTCCTCCGGGATGGCGTGGTTACGGTGCCAAGAACTACATTGACAACCCCGAAACACCGATTCGCCAGAAAGAAGTTGACGAAATCAGAGCCAAGATGGAAGCAGAAGGCAAAGACCGCTTTGCTATCCAGAACGCTTTGATGCCTTACCTCCAACTGTTGCCTGAAAACCTGCGCGGCAGAAACGAACGTATTGACGAACCTCTTTCATAAGTCATCAGGAGTTGAATTTAAATGGCTGAAAATACAAAAACTGCTCCGGAAGCTAAACCAGCTGAAAAGGTTACACCTCCGGCTTCTAGCAACCACCGCACTCTTCAGGTTAGCATCCTGCGTTACAACCCTGCTGATTCTGAAAGTGTTCCTCATTTGCAAACCTATCAGGTTTCTGAGACTGATTCCATGACGCTCTACATTCTTTTGAATGAATTGCGCGATACACAGGATCCTTCTCTCCAGTTTGACTTCGTTTGCCGTGCCGGTATTTGCGGTTCCTGCGCTATGTTGGTCAACGGAAAGCCTGCTTTGGCCTGCCGTACATTGACTCGTGACCTTCCGGATCACTTCACATTGGCTCCTTTGCCGGGCTTTGAACTGATTGGCGACCTTTCAGTTAATACCGGTAAATGGATGCGCGGCATGAGCGAAAGAATCCAAGCATGGTGCCACGTTAATGAAGAACAAATTAACTTCAACAAGATCGAAAAACCAATGGATCCGAAGCTTGCTGAAGATATTTATCTTCTTGACCGTTGCGTCGAATGCGGCTGCTGCGTAGCTTCTTGCGGCAACTTCCGTATGCGTCCGGACTTCGTCGGTGCCGTTGCTATTAACAAGATTTCCCGTTTCCGTCTGGATCCTCGCGATCATCGTAATGACGCAGATTATTACGAAGTTATGGGAACAGAAAGCGGTGTTTTCGGCTGCATGACATTGTTGGCTTGCCACGATTTCTGCCCGAAAGATTTACCGCTTAAGACCCAGATCGCCTTCATCCGCCGCAAGATGGCAGAGCAGGGCATTACTGGAAAAGAAAAGAGAACACTCAAGAGAGTTGTTCCTCTTCGCGAATTGAAATTAGACTAATCTAATTTCTCTAAAAAACCTGGCTAAAAATCTGCAAAGCCCTGCGAAAGCAGGGCTTTCCTGCATTTGAAAAGGTCAAATCCAAACCTCTTCGGTCTTTTCGAAGAAAGTTTCACACTTCCTCGATTCCAACTTTAATTCGTAAGGATCTCGTTCAACTTTAGAAATACTCTAGATGAGGAAGGATCCGATCTTCGAATTCGGTTTGGTGGAATCAATAGAAAATACATTGTTATCGGTACCGGTTCCTTACATTTATATTCCCCCGGCTGCTTGAAAGCCTCCGATTTTTTTCCTCCACCTTCCGAAGAATAGAAGCGTGATACTGTCCGCTAGATGTTTTATCAGACAAATCGATTTCCAAAATGAGTTCAAAATCTGTCAAACACTTAAAAGTAGACCTTCCTATGTCTGGTTGTGATAAAAAACATACAAATTTAGAAATCTAGATATTCTTGATTTTCAAATAGTTACATCACTTACAATTCAGTTTTTTATTATTTTTGTTGTATTTCAATCAGTTATAATCCCCTCTATTTACATTTGGTAAGGGTTAAGACTAAAATACTACATAGTTCCTACGTACAACCCCTATTTGTATTAAAGAACTTTCATGATATTGTTCGATTCGCTTAAACCACTGGGGAAAAGCACTAGTGACTGTTTGAAAGAATAGTTCTGAGCAAAAGGACGATTGGTATTTCATTAATTTGTTCATGAGCATATTAATGAAAGATTAATTGATTCTTTGATGAATGCCTTGCGGTATCCACCAAAGTTTTTAACCTGAAGTTCGAAGCATGACCACGGGATTTATCCTGGCTGAAGACTTTATTTAATGCGTATATTCGTTTAGGAGCATACATATCATGGCACGTATTGAGCATGATTTTATCGGTGATCTTGAAGTTCCAGAAAACGCCCTCTA
>NZ_CABSJB010000073.1:0-1858 GCF_902477955.1 uncultured Turicimonas sp.
CTTTTCGGTAGTGTGCTAATTATAGCATATCACCCACCTTTTGTGCAGAGGTTCCTTAAGATATTCGAAAATACAATCTCAAGCTCCAATCGATGCCCTTCAATTTTCGATTTTTCGGATGAAGAGCTACTCAACCGAATATCGATGCCGTCCAATTCTCCGGATTTTTTCAAATTTTCAAGAACTGAAGTCAACACCTCAACCGGATCCATCCTCTCGAAATTATTTCTGTCAGATTTAGCGTAGCTTCGGACCAACTGAACCAACTCATGGGCTTTCTTTGCCCTTTCCGTTGCTTGCTCTAATGCTTCGTTTATTTGTCCTTCCTGCAACTTATTCTGTTTCAGTAGTCTTTTAAGGGATCTTAAGTAAAGCAAAATCCCAGAAAGCGGTTGGCTTAACTCATGGGCAAAAAGGCTGGACAGCTGAGAGACAATTAAAGCTCGCCGAGACTTGTCATACCTATCTCGAAGCTGGTTGTTAAATCGCAAAAGTTTCTTTTGTTCAACGAGCGCTTTTCTCAGTTGAGCCGTTCGCACTGTGACGAGGTAGCGAGTACGAAAATAATGCCAAACGAATACGAAGAAAAGAATGGTTAATAGGAGAATGGAATTTCCGTGTTCCTTCCAAATCCTTTCTGCAGTCCATTCGTTCAGGTAAGAATAAGGGCCTCTTTTAAGAGTCTTGAACAATTCATCCACAGATCTAAAATCACTAGCAATTGTCCATCTTTCCCCATCTTTAGTCGGATGCATTGCATAAAGCGCATTGGCAATATTTACGATAGTTTGAGTATCTAAATGGGGAGAAACGAGAAAACTCCAACTCGGATAAAGAGATGTGCTGGTTAAGCATTTGGCACCCTTGTTCTCTTTAACATTTATAGGCTTTAAGCCATCGAGAACGTCCCTACCCTTCTGGGCCTCCCTCTCCGCAAAACAAGCATTTAACGTAATGGCATCCACTTCGCCTCTTTGCAAAGCCGCTATTCTTTTGTAAGGATCCAGCCCGTAGAATTTGATCTTTGAAAAGAATTTGTCCCAAGCGTAACCTTGATCTGCTAATTCCTTATAGACCACCGTCAACCCCTGAAAACCGTCAGGATGGTTTGCCCCCAGACGCTTTCCCTTTAATTCTTTCAAGGAATTGATATTTGAATCTTTTTTGACAACTACCAATGCACCTACAGAATGATCAGGATCCGGTTGCAAGTTTGATATTAAGGTGGCTATATCTCGCATGCCGTCCTTTCTATGGCGAAGATACGTTGTTGCGCCGACGATGGCTATCGGCGCTTCTTTTGAACGAAGAACTTCATCGATTTCATCAATAGACTGAAGCACCTTTATGTTCAACTGTTTGGGATAAATCGCCTTTTTTACAGTATCAATCGTTTTTTGTGCAACAGGCGTAATAGTTGAAGGAAGGAGGAACTCTGTAGCATACAGTGTAATTTCATTGCTAAAGACGGTACAAGACCAAAGCAACGCAAAATATGTCAGGAAAGTCCTCAGAATCATTTCTTCGAATTTGTGTCGTTTTTTCTTGAGATCATAACGCGCTAACTACGCGCGTAGGTCACTAACTAAACTCGTAGTATATGAAGGATTTGTTTTTCTTCCAAGGAGAAACCATGAAAAATCGATTAACTAAGCTTTCGCTTATCGTCCTAACAGCCTTGTTTTCAGTCTCCGCTTCTGCACAATTGAAAGACGGTGACTACAACGCAGAAAGTAAAGGAGTATGGGGTTCACCAATTAAAGTCAATCTTTCTATTAAAAATGGCAAGATCGCTGATGTTAAGGAACCTCTGCACAAAAGGTGGGTGATATGCTATAATTAGCACACTACCGAAAAG
>NZ_CABSJB010000074.1:0-1689 GCF_902477955.1 uncultured Turicimonas sp.
AGTCTGCGGATATCTTATTGAAGAAGCTGCAAAGGAAATCAATAAAACTCCGAAAGTCCAACGATGGTTTCAGGAAGTCACCTCAACCGTGAAAGTTTGGCTTTCTGAACATGGGGTTTTAGATGTAAGCAGACTAAAAACGCAAGATCTGGTGACAATTGCCAAGGCAAACGTTAAAGAAATCGCCCGTCAAAAGCCTGAAGTGAAATTGTCTCCGGAAGGAATGAAAGTGTTGGCAGAACACGTCAAGGCCATGAACTTCAAGTACTCCAAAATAACGGATGCCGAACCGGAAATAAAAACTCTCTACAGAAAATTCGTTGAGCTGGAACAGGCAGGCAAACCGCTTCCAAAGGCAGCCGTGGTCGAGAAGCCGAAAAGCGGATTACAACGATAAAAAGGATGGTTATGTCTACAGGATTGAATAAAACTCATCAAAGAAGAGATGTCATTTTGACTTCACTTTGTGACTATTTTGGAAAAAGTACTATAGACAACTTGCTTCTTTGCGGCTTTTTGAGAGTGATAGAAAACCTGCAAACTGATGAGCTTGATGGAATCACTATCGCTTCGAAGATTCATAAGAAAACAAAAAACATTGTTCCGGATGAACTTGCAACTTCCGATAACGAGGAGGGAATTATCGCAGAGCTTCCTCATCTTAAGGAAGGTTTTCCGGCTTGCCCAATTGTTGTAAGAATAGGCTTTCATATTCCTTTTGTTCATAGAGGAGCAGGTTCCCGGCATTTAACTGGGAATGTAATAGAGTTTCCTAAAAGAGACTTTTTTCCTAAAGAAGAAAACAAAACTGAAGGTTCTTTAAAAGGATTGGTAGAGGTTTTGAAGAATAGTTCTCAGTTGTATCAACTGAATCCTTTGAAATATGTTTTCTATTCTTCCAAGCATCAGTACGGGATAGTTTGTACTCTTAATGAGAAATCGAACCGTTTAGAGGTAGTTACCGTTCGACCGGTTCGCAAAAAAGAATTGCCCCAAAATCTATGGGGCAATCAGTGGATAAAAATATCAGGCGCGCTCATCTTTCCTGATCAAGCGGCTTCGGTCCCGCTCTCCTCTTGTTTACAGACTACTGAGAGAAAACATACCGAACCTCAGTCTACGAAGTCGCACGAGGATAATTATCTTGACGTTGATTATACACCTGCTTTAAGGAATGCTATTGAAAGGGCGAAGAGGAACCTGCGTTCTGACGCTAACAATATTCAAGGGTTTTATTCGAAATCTAAAAAAATTGCAGTTCTTGTAGCTGAAAATCTTTCCGCCGTTTCTGCTCCAAGTGTTTTGCTCCACGAGCTTGGTATTCATATGGCATATGACACCTTTTTCAAAAATAAACTTCAGCCAACTATTGAAGAAGCTCCAAGCTTGCTTGAGCATTTAGTAGCGAAAAGTGATCCAATTGGGCTGTATGCTCAGTCGCAATTGACACTGGCCCAGATTACAAAAAAGTCAAAAGGTTATAAGGAAGAGGTTTGTGCTTACTTGGTAGAAAGTTGTGCTCTTCATGCAGTGACAGAGCCTTCCTTAATTCGTTGGTTCAATGGGTTAAAAAGCAAAACTTCAGTTTGGTTATATGAACACGGCTTTAAAGAAGTTGACAAATTAAGTCCAAGAGATCTGGTGACAATTGCCAAGGCAAACGTTAAAGAAATCGCCCGTCAAAAGCCT